>JALYZS010000029.1 GCA_030948745.1 Vulcanimicrobiota bacterium
ATCTGGGACTTGCCCGGCACGGTGATGTCGGCGATCGTGCGGCCGATCGACTCCTTGCCGACGGTGTGCTCGACGATCTCGATGTCGGCGCGATCGAAGAGCAGCGCCTGATAGTGGCCCTCGATGAGGGCACCTGCTATCAAGCGGGCGCCGACGGTGGTCGGCGAGACGGTGGCGATGCCGTAATCGCGATACATCTCCGAACGCTGCGGATCGTAGATCCGCGCGACCACACGCTTGATCTTGAAGTGCTGCTGGGCGATGAGCGCCGCCATGATGTTGCGATTGTCGCCTTGCGTGACGGCGGCAAAACCATCCGCGGTCTCGGCGCCGGCGCGGCGCAGCACGTCGACGTCGATGCCGGTGCCCAAGACCAGTTTGCCGCCGAAATCGCGCCCGACCCGGCGGAACGCGGCGGAGTTCTCGTCGACGACCGTCACATCATGGCCGGCGCGAACCAGGCGCTTGGCCAGCGTTGAGCCGACCCGGCCGCAGCCGACGATGAGAAAACGCATGTGACTACTCCGGAGCTGATGACGTGAGAAAGATGCGCGATGCTAAGCGGGTCGAGCTTCGGGGCGCAATCATCGAATCCCGTTTGCACGCGCCTTCAAGGAAGGCATCGAAAATCGGCAGAACGAGAGCAGGTCGTGCTTTGCGGGGTGTAGCTCAGCTTGGTAGAGCGCTCGGTTCGGGACCGAGAGGTTCGCAGGTTCAAGTCCTGTCGCCCCGATTCTTTTCCGCACGGCACCGGGTAGCGGGCATTGAGACGAGAGCATGTTTACGGAATTCAGTGCGGCCGCGCGTGCGGTGTTCACCCTGGCGGAGCAAGAGTGTCGCAACGCTAGTCACTACTATTTAGGCACCGAACATCTCTTGCTGGCGATGGCGATCGCGCCCCCGCCGGACGTCGCCGACTATTTTCGCAGCGCCGGCATCGAAGCGTGGCAAGTCAAGCGTGCGCTGCGCAATACGCTCGACCAGCCGTCCGAGCGCAATTGGGAGGGCATCATCGTCACGCCGCGCGTGCAACGCATCACGGCCATGGCCTGCGAGGGCAAAAAGCAAGCGCTCGTCCAGCCGATCGACGTGTTGAACGCCATCTTGGCGGACGGCGGCGGCGTCGCGGCGCGCGTCTGGCGCTCGCTCTTGCCGCAAACGGCTGACAGGCGCCTCTGAGGTGCACCATCTCGTCGAGGCGGTCACCGCCTGGATCATCGCGGTCATCACGCAGGTCGGTTATCCGGGCCTCATCGCGGGCATGGCAGGGCAAGCTGTGGGTGTGCCGCTGCCGAGCGAAGTGATGCTCGCCTTCGGCGGCTACCTCGCGTCGACGCAAAAACTCTCCCTGCTTGGCGTCATCGGCGCGGGCATCAGCGGCGACACGCTGGGCGCGATCGCGGGTTACCTCGTCGGACGCCACGGCGGCCGGCCGTTCCTGGTGCGCTTCGGGCGTTTCCTGTTCGTCCGCGAGCGCGAGATCGATCGCGCCGACCGCTGGTTCGCGCGCTACGGGTCGCGGGCGGTCTTGATCTGCAAACTGCTGCCCGGCGTGCGCGCCTTCGGTTCGTTTCCGGCGGGCGTGACGCACATGCGGTTTTCCACCTTCTTAGGGTACACGCTCTTGGGTTCGGTGATCTGGTGCGTGTTGTTCTCCGAGATCGGTTTCGTCTTGGGCAAGAACTGGGAGACGCTGGCGACCTACGTGCGCCCGTTCTCGATCGCCCTGATCGGCCTGCTCGTGCTGGCCGTCGCAGCCTGGATCTACTTCCACTTCCGTGGCGAGCGCACGCCGCACGCCCCCCCAAGCCCGGATGCGGCCGCCAAGCCCGAACAGCTCGTGCCCTGAAAGGTCGGCCCAGGGCGCAGACCTAAAAAGACTCCCTGACATGTCTTCTCCTGATATCCACCCGCGGCTCGTCGAGCAACTCGACCGGCTCCCAAGCGAGCCCGGCATCTACCAGATGCTGGGCGCGAACAGCAGCGTGCTGTACGTCGGCAAAGCGGTGGACCTGCGCAATCGCGTGCGTTCGTACTTCCAGCCCGGAAGGCTGCGTAGCGTGCGCAGCGATGCCTTGGTGGAGCAGGTCGCGCAGCTGCGCACGATCATCGTCAAGAGCGAAGCCGAGGCGCTGCTGCTCGAGGCGAACCTCATCAAGCAGCACAAGCCGCCCTTCAACGTCCGGCTCAAGGACGATAAGAAGTACCCCTATCTGAAGGTCACGCTCAACGAGATGTTCCCGCGCGTCATCTTCACCCGCAAACTCGTCCCTGACGGCGGGAAATACTTCGGGCCCTATAGCAACGCCGGCGTCTTGCGCGACTCGATCGATCTCATACGCAAAGTCTTCCCGCTGCGCACCTGCAAGGAGGACATCGGCCACGTGTATCGCCGGCCGTGTCTGCAGTACCACATCAAGCGCTGTGGCGCGCCATGCGCGTTCCTGCAAAGCAAAGGCGAGTACGACGCAACCGTGCGCGACGTCATGCTGTTCCTCGAGGGCCGCATGAGCGTGCTCGTCGACCGGCTGAAAAAAGAGATGGCGTTCGCCTCCGAGCAGCTCGCCTTCGAGCACGCCGGGCGCCTGCGCGATCGCGTTGCCGATCTCGAACGCGTGATGGCACGTCAAGAAGTCGTCTGGAAAAGCCAGGTAGACATGGACCTGGTCGCGGGAGCGCACGGCCAGGGCGTGTCGTGCTTGGAAGTCTTCTTCGTGCGCGGCGGCAAGCTGCTGGGTCAAGAGCACTTCATCGTCGAGGGGACCGAAGGGCGCTCGCCGGCGGAGATCCTGGCCGAGTTTCTCACCCAGTTCTATGCCCAGTCGCCGGCCGTGCCGAAAGAGATCATGCTCGAGGTGCCGGTGCCGGAGATGGCGAGCGTCGCAAGCGCGCTGAGTCACGTCCGGGGCAACCGCGTGCGCATCCTCGTGCCGGAGCGCGGACAGCGCGCCGAATACATGCGCAAGGTCAAGCGTAACGCGGAACAGCACCTGGCCGATCACCTCGCCAAAATCGACGTGGCACAGGAGCGCACGACAATAGCGCTCGAGGAAGTGGCGACGGCGCTCGGGTTGCCCGCCCTGCCGAATCGTATCGAGTGCTACGATATCTCACACGTGCAAGGCACCCATGTCGTGGGTTCGATGGTGGTGTTCGAGGGCGGCAAGCCCGCCAAGGGCGAGTACCGGCGTTTCAAGATCCAAGGCGACGAGCGCAACGACGATTTCGCCAACATGCAGCAGATGCTGCGCCGGCGACTCCGTTACCTCAGTCCGGAGGCGGCGCAGAACAAGCAGCTGGGCCGCGACAAAAAATTTGCGAAGCGGCCTGGTCTGCTGCTCATCGACGGAGGCCACGGGCAGCTCAACGCCGTCTATCAGATCTTGCAAGAACTGGACCTCATCGCGTTGCCGGTCGCGGCGCTGGCCAAACAGTTCGAGGAGCTCTACGTTTTGCACGAGGCGGCGCCCGTGCTGATGCCGCGCAATTCTCCTGGCCTGCATCTCGTGCAGCACATCCGCGACGAGGCGCACCGTTTCGCCGTGACGTATCACCGCGGCGTTCGCTCGAAGTCGGTCATCCGTTCAGCGCTGGACGACTTGCCCGGTGTCGGACCTGCGCGCCGCAAGGCACTGGTGGCGGCTTTCGGTTCGGCGGCGGGAGTGCGTCGCGCCAGCATCGAGGAGCTGGAAGCGGTTTCCGGGATCAGCCACGCCTTGGCCTTGAGCATACGCCAGGCGCTCGATAGCGAATTACCGGTGTAGCAGACTCGGCGGCAGGTCGCCAACCTTGCTGCGCGAAGTTTGCGCTATGAGTTTCTTCATTAGATTGCTTGCGAACGCAGTCGCCCTGCTCGTCATCTCTCAGCTGCATTTCATGGGTATCCATGCGGCGAGCGTGCAGGCCTTGCTCATCGGTGCGCTCATCCTCGGCCTGGCCAATGCGATCGTACGGCCCATCCTCATCGTCGTGAGCTGTCCGTTGGAAGTGCTGAGCCTGGGGCTGTTCACGCTCGTCATCAACGGGATCATCTTCTATTTCGCGCTCAAGTTCGTACCCGGTTTTTACGTGCCCAACTTTTGGGCCGCGTTTTGGGGCGCGATCGTGGCGTCCGTGATCTCGTGGATCATCTCGCTGCTGTTCCGGGATGTGTCGGCGGAGCGCCGTCGCTTCTCGCCCTAGCCATACGGGAACTTACTCGCCGGCTTTGGCTTGTCTTGGGCCGTGGGATAGGGTAAAATAAGAGCTTACGGGGGCGTCACGGTTTCGACGGGCGCGCTCTGGCGAAGGAAGCAGGCGGAGTTCCGAGCACTCCTAAAACGATCGGACAACGTATAAACGCAAACAGCGAATACGCACTGGCAGCCTAATCTAGGCTAACCACGCCTGCGGGGCAACGGCGCCGTCACGGGCCCGCAGGTGTCAAACAAGTACGGCTACCGGCGTAGGTGTCTTGATGCGCTGGGAAATGAAGCGAGACTAGTGGCCGCGGCAATCCCGCTCGGGGGAGTACGTGGCTGCGAATCAAAAGCCCGAGCTAAGCCTGTAGATGCCGTCGTGGGAGCCGTTTCGGACACCGGTTCAACTCCGGTCGCCTCCACCAAATTTCTCGCACACCTGAGCGCCCGTTCGAGCGCTCTTTTTTGTGCGCCAAGCGGCTGCAACCGCGAGAGAAGAACCGAAACGCACCAGAGCGAACATACGTTCCGCTACAGTACGGCTCACCGTTCGAGACGGACCGTCGTCATCGCAGTGAGGGGGGAGCTTTCATCCGCTCGACGTACCGCTGGACGCGCGTCTGGGCAGCCGTCTTCGTCATCAGCTGCGTTCTCGCCGGCTGCTCTCGCCACCCTACCGTTCTCGTCGCCAACCAGCTGACGATCTACTATTGCCGCGCGGGCAGTGGTGGATTGGTGCCGATGCATTACAGCGGCAGCCAGGCGCTGTCGGGCGTCGCGTTGGAGCGCTACGTCGTCAATCAGCTCATCCTCGGGCCGGAGGTCGGCCGTGACAACGTCGTGCTCTTCCCAGCCGGCACGAGCGCGGCCGTTTCGCAGCATGGCAGCACCGCTACGGTCGATCTGCATGGACCCCTCACGCGCGGCCTGCGAAGCGGCCACACCGACGAAGCGGCGCTCTTCAAGTCGCTCACCTACACGCTCACGGCGCTGCCTGGCGTGAAAGCCGTGCAAGTCGAAGTGAACGGAAAGAATATGGCCGCTGTGCCCGGCGGCGCATTCGACATCTCGGAACCGTTGACGCGCGAGACGTTCGCGCAATGACCCGGCATCGTGCCTGCGTGCTGACCGTGCTCGCGGCGGCGATGGTGTGCTCCCTGGCCGCGCCGCACACCGCTGCCGCGCGCGGCATCGGCCTGCTCGTCTCCCCGAATGCGTCGCATGTGTTCGTGGCGGGGCGTGATGTGCGCTTCGAGAACCTCGGCAGCGCGCACGGCGAACCGGTCGTGCGCGTCGACGATGCGGGACTGCGTTCGATGTTGAACGTCCTCGGCGCCCGATTGGCCTGGCAGCCAGGGACCCGTTACGCGGCGTTGACTCGCGCCGACGGCGTGCTCATCACCTTCACCGTGGGCAGCAACGCCCTCTCCCTAGGTGACAGCTCGATAGCGTTGTCATCACCGCCTTTTTATCAGGACAACGCGTTCTATCTGCCGCTTTTGCCGCTCGCGCAAGCGCTCGGACTGGACGTCCGCCGCTTCAGCGGCGGATATGCGTTCGTGCCACAGATCATATCCGCGCAGCGTCGCATCGGACTGCGGCGCACCGTGCTTGAGATCCGCGGCTCGGCCCCGCTCACCTGGCGTACTGCCTACGCAGGCAAGCGCGGCCGCATCACGCTGACGCTGCAGTTCCCAGGCTTTGCCAACGCCGCGCGGCAGAAGATCTGGATGGGCGGCAGGGATGCGCGCGTGGCAACGGCGACGGAAAGCGGCGCGCCTGGTTTTCCAGTGACGACGTTTGCGATCGACGTGCAACGCGGCGTCCACTTCGCTTCACACCGGATGCCGGGTGGTGCGGCTTTAGATCTCATCCTGGCGCGCGACCAAAACGATCTGCGGCTGGCGGCCGTCGTGGCGGCGCCTTCCGTCGTGCTGAACCGGCCGACGGCTGCGCCTTCCAGACCGTCAGCCGCGCCTTCGAGGCAGCCGGCGCAGCCGCTCAACGCGTCCACACCGCCGCCCTCGAGCGTGCCGACCGCACAGCCGCTGCCGTCGGATCAATCGCACACACCGACGGGGGATGGGTCGAGCCAGCCGGGCGAGAGCCCGATGCCTGAAAGTTCTGCGGACCAAGGGACCGTGCAACCCTCGCCCGGCACGAGCGAAGCGCCGCTGCAAAAGATCAGCGACGCGTTCGTCACCGATGCGACTGACGCGAGCCGTGTCACCCTCATCGTCACAGGCTCGGTCAGCTTCGAGTGGCACCGCCTCGGCGATCCGGACAACCGTTTTTGGGTCGACGTGCATAACGCGGAGCTGATCGGGCCTGCGCGCGATCTCAAGGCCAAGCTGCCCATGGTGCAGAGCATCAAGCTCAGCCAGCACGAGCTCTTCCCGGAGCACGTCGTACGCGTATCCATCAACCCGTCGCAGCCCGTCGACGTCCGCATCGGCGCGGTGGAGGGGTCGCCCAATCAATTAGGCATTGAGATCCTCGCGGCGGCGCCTCCGCTCGACGCGCCGACAAGCGGCACGGGTATGATCGACGTCGCGGCGCGACCGCCGCACGTGGTCGCATCGCGTGGCCGGGCGGAACCCAATCTGATCGTCATCGATCCCGGGCACGGCGGGAACGATCCGGGATCGCTCAATCGTGGCGCTGGTCTGGTCGAAAGCCATCTGACGTTCGCGATCTCACAACGGCTCAAGGCCGACTTGGAGCACGCCGGCTGGAAAGTCGTGCTCACGCGCCAGGGCGATTATGAAGTCGGCGACCCGGGCGGCAACGACCATCAGGAATTGCAAGCTCGTTGCGACATCGCCAACGCAGCCGGCGCACGGCTGTTCATCAGCGTCCACGTCAACGCTTCCACCTCAAGCGCGCCGAACGGCGTGACGACGTATTACTGGAAGCCCGCCGATCGCGCTTTGGCGCAAGCGGTCGAGCAAGCTGCGGCCCAGCTTGGCAGCGTCGCGGACGCAGGCGTGCACCGCGAGAATTTTTATGTCATCCACCATACGGTCATGCCGGCCATCCTCGTCGAGACCGCTTACCTGAGCAATGCGCACGATGCGGCGTTACTCGCCCAACCTGCGTTCACGAACAAGATGGCTGACGCCATCGCACGCGGCGTCAACGATTTCACCGGCGGTCCGCCATGAAGCCGGACGTGCTCCACCGGCCGGTCGCGCTCATCGATTCGGGATTGGGCGGCCTCACGGTGCTGAGCGCGTTGCGCGAACTGATGCCGGAGCTGGATGCGGTCTACTTCGCCGACACGGCGCACGTGCCGTACGGCGATCGTCCGCTGGAAGAAGTCGCAAGTTATGGACGGCAGATGATCGACTGGCTGTCGGCGTTGCAGCCGGCGGCGATCATCATCGCCTCGGGCACGACCTGTGCCGCGTTTGAGGCGGCCGGTTGGAGCCCAGCCGGGCAGCCCCAGCTGGGCGTTGCGACACTCGGCGCCGCCGCCGGCGTGGCGGCCAGCAAGACGCAGAACATCGGCGTCATCGCGACGCGCGCGACGACCGAGAGCGGCATATTCGAACGCAAAATCCATGCGCTCGAACCGGCTGCGATCGTCACGTCGGTGGCCGCGCCCGCGCTCGTACCGCTCGTGGAG
>JALYZS010000038.1 GCA_030948745.1 Vulcanimicrobiota bacterium
CCATTATGACTACCAGGCATGGTACCGCACTAGAGACGACTGCGGCCTCGTGCAGAACGCCGTCACCCATGAGCTTTTCAAGGAGTCAATTTTCGCGCCGGCCACGATCGGGGTAGACGAAACGAAGCGGACGCCCGCTCCCGGATCATCGCCTCCGTCAGCAGCGCTCGGCGCGCCGCCAACCCTGCGGAAAATCGACGTGCATGCGAGCATAGACTACACCATCACGTACCAGGGCCTCGAAGCGCTCGCCGGCAAGGATGCGTACCATCTCCACCTGACCGCACTGCATGGCGACCGCGATCACCCGCTCACCGATCTGGGGATCGACCCGACGACGTTTTTGATCCGCAAGGCCAGCGCCGCCGCGACTGGCCGCGCCGTCGTTGCGGGAGGCGGTGGTTCCGGCGACGTCCTATTCAGCCAAGTCGGTAAATACTGGATGGCAACAGGCTTTGACGTCCACGTAGCTGCTTATGCGCTGCGATGTTGGAAAAGCTCCTCGAGGTCTGTCGCTGCGACCGCGACGTGCGCCTTGCCGGCGGCACGGAAATCCGGATCGATGCCGACGTGTAGTTGGCGCGGCCCGAGCTGGAACCAGCATCCTCCCCGCGATCGCAAGGACGGTGGCTTTTGGATTTCAGCTAGCCCGAGGACGCTGCCGAAGAAATGCCGGGCTTGCGCCTCGCTTCCTGGGGGAGCCGCCATTTGGACGTGGTCGATATCGATAAGCATAGCAGTGCCGTCTTAGGAACCGAAGGCCCGAAAACCGGGTCCGTAGCCGAAATTTCTGGCTTGCCGGGTTCAGGGGAACGGACTGGCGCACGGTTGCGTTGAACTGGATAGTCTAGGCTCAGGTGGGCTGAGGTGCAAGCTCATCCGCCTGACAGGAGCTTGAGGAAATGTCAAAGCGCAGTCCACGGCTGGGTATGGCCCTAGCCGTTGTTTTACTTGCGGCGTCGGCCTGCGCGCAGGCGCGCGCGGACAGCCAGATCGGAGTCGCACGGATCAGCGTGCTGCGCGGCAACGTGACGATCCAGCGCGGCGATTCCGGCGACAGCGTGGCGGCGGCGCTCAACGCTCCGCTCACCGTCGGCGACTACCTCTCCACGACCGGCGGCGCACGCGCCGAGGTGCAGTTCGACAACGCCAACTTCGTGCGGGTCGCATCCGATGCCCAGTTGCGTTTCACGCATTTAGATTCGAACAATCACGAACTGCAGCTCGCCGAAGGCACGATCGAATTGCGCGTTTTGAGCATTAACGATGCGAATCCCCAGGTCGATACGCCGTCCATCGCGATCCGGCCGGTCGACAGCGGGAGATACCGCGTCACCGTGACGCACGATGGCGATACCATCCTTTCGGTACGGTCCGGCCGGGCGGAGCTTGCCGCCCCCTACGGCACGCAGACCGTTGCCTCGGGCTCCTCCGTGCTCGTGCGCGGCCCTTCGTCCAAACCGCGCTTCAGTCCGATCGGTACGCTCGCTTACGACGACTTCGATACCTGGAACAGCGAGCGCGACCAATACGTCACCGCGGCGCTTGATGCAAGCTACGCGAACTCAGGCGTGGTCGGCCTGAGCGATCTCGAACGGTATGGCAGCTGGAGAAATTCCGGGGACTATGGCCACGTCTGGGTGCCATATCACGTCAGCGACGATTGGGCGCCGTACCGTAATGGACGCTGGGCATGGGAACCGGGCTGCGGCTGGACGTGGGTCGGATACGAACCATGGGGATGGGCTCCTTACCACTACGGCCGTTGGTTCTACGGCGCGCCATACGGCTGGGCCTGGTATCCGGGGCCGGCGTATATCGCCCCGGTGTGGCGGCCTGCCTTTGTTGCGTTCTTCAGCTTCGGGGGCGGGATCAACGTCGGCTTGGGATTTGGCAACATCGGCTGGCTGCCGCTTGCGCCCTACGAAGACGAACCGTCGTGGGGCGGCGGCTATGCCTATTCACGCATCATCAATCAAACGAATATCACGAATATCACCAATATCACGAACATAACAAACGTCTACAAAAATGCCGGCAGCCCGCGAGCGATCGGTATGGTTGCGCGCCACGAGATGGAGAGCGGCGGACGCTACCATTACTTGCCCGTGAATCACGCGCAGCTTGAGAAGGTCGCGCTGTTCAAGGGTCCTGTGCCTGTCGTTCCAAGCCACGAGAGCTTGCACTTCACGACCGGCCCCGCGACGCACGTCGCCTTGTCGCCGCATTTCAATGAGCTGCCCGTGGTGAGACCGCAGCGCTCATTCGAACAAGATCGCAAAGCGATGCAGACGATCGCGCAGAGAACCGTGCCGGCAGCACCTTCGGTGGCACAACCGCAGCGGATGACCCGGACTGCGCCCCTGATCAGCAAAGTCCCACTGATGCCCTTGGCTCCATCGTCGGCGTGGACACGTTTCGAGGCGGGGCATGGTGTGGCGCCGGATCACACAGCGCTCACGCATCAGCCCGCCGTCGATGCAACGCGAGCGCGGTTTGATGGGACCCGTGGGCTGGATTTGAACACCCCGACCACGCGTGTTTTCAGTCCTGCGGGCTCGCCACGTACGCTTGCGCCCTCGGCTTCCCGGCCTGCCTCGGTGTGGGATCGATTCGACGGCGCGCGTTCCACGCACGGCGCGGCAGATAATACCCGCGCCCTCGGGCCGAGCAGCTGGAAGCGTTTTCCGGCGGATGAGCGCGTGCGCTATCTCAACAACGGCAGCCCGCGCTGGAGCCAGTTCCCATCGACAAGCCGCGACCTGCTGCCGGTGCGGCAGTTCACGGCTGCGCCGGTGAACCGGGCGCCGATAAATGCGCCGCCACCGCTGCGCATCGCCCTACCGCCGGCGCCGCTACCACCGCCGCACGTCGCACCGCCACCCCCGCCGCGCGCTGCTCCTGCACCCGCGCCCAAGCGCCCGAAGGGCAAATGAGACCGCTACCTCGAGCTCGCTAAGGACGAAGACCAGCACACGGGGTCACTTGGGGAAGTGGCCCCGTAGCGCTTCGCCGGCTTCGCGCACGCCATGGATCAAACCGCCGGTGAGATCGCCGCTTGTGAACCGCTCGCGCACCGCTGCCACGATGCGATCCCAAAAAGTCTGCCCGACTTTTTCATGGGTCCCCACATCCCCCCAGACGACGAACTTGCGTTGATCCGGCGCGACAAAGAACAGGATGCCGTTGCGTTGATGTGATTTGCCGAAGCGCGCACGGAAAGCGCGCTGGGCTGCGTGTTCGATCTCTCCGGCATAGGAGGGCGCGAGCACGACCTCTATCTTTCCGCTCGTGTTGCGTTCGGCCTCAGCGATAGCCGCGCGGACCTTGGCTTCGTCGATGCCGTGGCGCGCAGCCGGATGGCGTGATGCGCTTTGCTCGTTCATCGAAGCCTTGCTTTCACCATGATGCCGAAGCGCCGCCGCCGCCGCCGCCGCCGCCCCCGCCCGAAAATCCGCCGAAGTCAGCGCCGCCCCCACCGCCCCCGGAGCCGCTGTCACTGAACATCGAGCCCCAAAACAGGCCTGAGCCCACGCCTGAGCCGATGGAATACCAGCGGTGGCGGCCGCGGGTCGCAGCCCGGATGATCGTCCCAAAGGTCATCAAGATGATGAAGATGGCGCCGAAGAAAATCCATAACGCAAGCGTGTTGTCAGGCGAAGCGCTATAGCGCGTGCCTTGTCCGGCGTACTGCCCTTGCTCACCTCCAATGGTGGCGAGGATCGCTCCCACGCCCGCCGTCACCGCTTCATCGACATTGCCGGCTTTCATGCGGGCAGCGATCTCGTTGCGCGCGATGCGCGAGGTGGTCGCGTCGGTGAGGACCGGCTCCAAGCCGTAGCCGACTTCGATGCGCAGTTTGTGGTCCTGCATGAAGATGAACAAGGCGGCCCCATCGTTGAGGCCCTTGCGTCCGACTTTCCAGGCCGTGAACGCTCGGATCGTCCAATCCTCGAGCGGTA
>JALYZS010000271.1 GCA_030948745.1 Vulcanimicrobiota bacterium
CATTGGCGCAGGCTGTCGTACAGCGCGATCTGCTCTTGCAGGCTGAGCCGCTCATGCGCGCGCACGACCGAGTGACACGCGATCGTCGCCAACAGCCGGCGCCGCCGCTCTTGCGGTGCGGGCGAACCTTCTGGCTGCGCCAGCTCCGACAGCATGCCCACCAAGTCGAGCGGTCGGCGGGCGAAGATCGCGGGCAACGAGACGATGCGGTAGGTGGTGTCACCGAAATTCTCGATCTCAATGCCGACAGCCGTCAGCTCGTCGCGACAGGCCTCGAGCGTGGCTGCGTGCTGCATGGACAATTCCACGAGTGTCGGGAACAGCAGCGGTTCGGCCGTCGTGTCGCGTGAGTCGCTTTCCAGGAGCGCCTCGTAGGCGACACGCTCGTGCGCCGCATGCTGATCGAGGATGAGCAGCATCTCGCCGTCGCCGATGAGGATGTAGGTGTCGTCGATCTGCCCGAGCGCGCGCGCGCGCCTTTCGGTCGGTATCCCTCTCCCGGGCTCCGCCGCGTCGGCGTTCAGCAACGATAGGTCAGGCGCTGCGGCGGCCGGCAGCGTCGGTGCGCCCCGGTTCGCTAGAAGCACGAAACTTTCGAGCTGCAGCCTGCTGTCCTGGCCGGAACGCTCCGGCGCCGAACTGCGCAGCGCGGTTTGCACGCATCGGCGAACGGCTTCGAAGACGCCGTTGCCGTTGAGCAAGCGCACCTCCAGCTTTGCCGGATGGACGTTGACGTCGACCTCGTCCGGCGGCAACTCGATGAGCAGCGCGCCAAATGGGTAACGGCCGCCGCTGAGCATCGCGCTGTAGGCGGCAGACCACGCGGCGGTGATCTGAGGGCTGCGGACGAGCCTGCCGTTCACGAAGATGATCTGACCCTGCCGGTTAGGCCGGTCGTGGCCGGGTTTCGAGCTGAAACCGCGCACCGATGTGTGGGCGTCGATCTCGTAGCTCAGGGCCAACAGTGCGCCACGGCTCTCTTTGCCGAGCGCCATCTCGATGCGGTCGGCGACCGCCTCGACGGCGGGTAAGTTCCAGACCTGCCGTCCCTCGTGGCGCAGCACGAACGATATCTGCGGCCAGCCCAGCGCCAGCTGCGACAGGAACGCGCTGACGCGGGCGAGCTCCACCTTATCGCTTTTGAGGAATTGCCGCCGCACCGGGGTGTGGGCGAACAGCTCCTCGACCTGCACCGTCGTGCCGGGTGGCGAGGGCACGGATGCGATCTCGTCCTCAAGCGCTTGTCCGGCTGCACTGATGCGTGCGCCCATGGTCTGGTCCGCAGGCCGGGAGATGATCTCGAGGCGCCCGGCCGCAGCCGCGATGCTCGCCAGACCTTCGCCGCGGAAACCCAAGCTCGCGATCGCGAACAGCTCCCCCGGGTGATGCAGCTTGCTTGTGCAGTGGCGCTGCAGCGCGAGTGCCAACTGGTCGGCGGGAATCCCCGCGCCGTCGTCACGCACGCTGATCCGCCCGCAGCCGCCGGCTTGCAGCTCGACCGTGATCAAGGTCGCGCCTGCGTCGATACTGTTCTCGACCAGCTCCTTGACGACCGACGCAGGCCGTTCGATGATCTCACCCGCCGCGATCTCGCCGATGGTCGCCGCATCGAGCGGGCGGATGCGCTCGCGCACTTGCATGCCGGTCGCGTTCGCGCCGGCAGCGGTGAAATCCTAAGCGACGGGGGACCCGAAGACCCGCAGCGCGTTGCGGCCGTCGTGTTTCGCCGTGTAGAGCGCGGCGTCGGCCGCTTTGATGAGTGACTGTTTGGTCGTGACGTCTTGTGGATAACTCGCCGCACCGATGGACACGGTCGTCTGCATGCTGTGTGCGTCGAACACGAACACCTCCTGACCGATCGCGCTGCAGATGCGGCCTGCGACCACGGCGGCGTCGGACTTGATGGTCTCAGGCATCACGACGACGAACTCGTCACCACCGTAACGACAGCAAACGTCATTGCGCCGCGCATGCTGGCGGATCACCGCCCCGACCCGGCGCAGCATTTCGTCGCCGGCAGGGTGGCCGTAGGTGTCGTTGATGCGCTTGAAATTGTCGACGTCCACGATGAGCAGCGACAGCGAGCGCCGAGCCGCCTGCGCCTTGCGGAACTCGCTCTCCAGCCGTTCGTGGTAGGCACGCGCGGTGAGCAACCCGGTGAGCGAGTCGATATCCGCCATGGCGAGCGTGCGGCTGTGCAGGATCGCGTTGCGGACGCCGACGGCCGCCAAGCTCATGAGCCGCGCGATCAAGCCCAGCTGCTCCGCGCTGTAGTAGTTGGTGGCGGCTGCCAGCAGCTGTACGCAGCCGACCGTCTGGCCGTCCGAAACGATGGGCACGACCATGCACGAGCGTGCAGCCGGGCTGCGCGTCTGCTCAGTCTCGCGCGCATCTTTGTGCAGATCCGCCACGAGCACCGAGCGTTGCTTGCTGGCCGCATAGCCCACGACGCCGTCGCTGAAACCGCTCTGCGTGCCGCGGTGCAGCTCCGCATCGGTGCCAGCGGTTTCGACCGCGACAAGGCGATGCTCCGCGGCCGCTTCGTCATACTGCACGATGGAGAGCACCGCCGTATCCCAGCCGACGACTCGCCGGAATTGCCGCAACAGGTTGAGCAGCTGTTTCAGCACGTCGCCCAGAGAAAGTTGTGCGCCCAGGTCGCTGCCCGCGTGCAGCAGCTGGTCGATAGCACGGATCTGATGCTCTGCGCGCACGCGTCCGTGCAGACCATACGCAACAGCCAGATACGGGCCGATCGTCAGGCCTGCTGTGTGCAAAACGTTCTCGACGACCGTGTCGGCGTGGAAATGCGACGCGACGAGCGCGACAACGATGTCGACGACGGCCAGGATCGGCAAGGCGAGTCGCAGGTCGAGCAACGCGACGTCGAGCGCGGGCAACATGCACAGAAACGTCACCGCGTACGTCTTCGCGACGAGGATCGCATAGACGGAATCGATCACCAGGATCGCGGGCAACACCATCGGATGCTGCTCGTCGCGCCGCAGCGCGAATTGCCCGCGATGCCACCAGCCGGCGGCGAACACCATGGTGACGAACGCATAGCCGACCAAGGCCAAGCGCACTTGCAACGACATGTGCGGCTCGCCCGGCACGGTCAACAGAAACAAGACGGCCAGCCAACGGACGGTCGCGATGACGAATGGGTACGTCAGCACGTCTGCGATACCGCTGAGCCTCGTCAGCGGACGCATGAAAGCCTCATATATACTGGACGCCGCGACGGAGGTGATGTTACAAGCGCGCTGCGATCGGCTCGATGGTGAGCGCGATCACGTCATCTCGATCTCGAGCTGCGCGTCCGGCACGCCGGCTGACTTGCTGTGCGATTTGGGCGAACGCGAGACCGCAGAACGCGCTTCGATCTGCGCCGCGATGTCCTTGGCGCGCTCGACGATCTGCGGCGGCAGACCAGCCATGTTCGCGACGGCGATCCCGTACGAACGGCTGCTCGAACCCGGCAGCAGACGATGCGAGAACACCGGGCCGGTCGCTTCCTCTGCGACGGCGACGTGCAGATTGTCGATGCTCGGGAAAACGTCTGCCAGGCGTACGAGCTCGTGGAAGTGCGTCGCGAAGAGCACGATCGGCAGCGCAGGACCGAGATCGAGCAGATACTCGCTGATGGATTGCGCGATCGCCAAGCCGTCGACCGTGCCAGTGCCGCGGCCTACTTCATCGATGAGCAGCAGACTGCGCGGCGTGCAGTGGCGCAAGATCATCGCCATCTCTGACATCTCGACGTAGAAGGTCGAACGGCCGGCCGCGATATCGTCGCCTGCGCCGATGCGCGTGTACACCCGGTCGACGATACCCAGCGTGGC
>JALYZS010000051.1 GCA_030948745.1 Vulcanimicrobiota bacterium
ACATCTACTACTATGAGAAGAAGTACTCGCTTGCGATCGTGCAGTACGCCGACGCGTTGAATCGTTTTCCCCGTTATCACGACGCCCGCAACGCCCTGGGCATGGTGTACGGCGATCTGGGACAATACAATCGCGCGATCGACGACTATAAGTCGGTCATTTCTCAGGACGGCAACTACTATCTGGCCTGGATGAATTGGGGCGTCGAATTGATTAAGCTCGGGCAATACAAAGAGGCGATCACGAAGATCGATAAGGCGATCGAGCTCAACCCGAACTACGCTCGCTCGTACGACAACCTCGGTGTCGCATACGATTATCTCGGTGATTTCACAAAAGCAGTCGAGCTGTACAACAAAGCGCTCGTGCTCGACCCGCGTGAGCGCGAAGCCTATCAAAACCTGGGCAGCCTCTACTACAGCCGTAACTTGCTCAACCTGGCCGAAGCCGCGTTCATCAAAGGCATCGCGGTCGCGCCGCGTTTCGTCGGTCTGCATTACAATCTCGCGGTCGTGTACCAGCAGCAGCACAAGTACGGGCTGGCAGCGCAGCAATACAAGACCGTGCTGCAGATAACGCCGGACAACAGCGAGGCACGCGCGCAGCTGACTGCCATCCAGAAACAATAGCCCGCCGTTCAGCCGCCGATCGACAAGTCGTCTTTCTGTGCGATGACGTCCACTTCGATGTGCGCGTTCAAGGGCAGGCCCGCGACGGCGACCGTCGTGCGCGCCGGCCGGCGGCTGCCGACGAAGCGCTCGTAGATGGCATTGACGTCTGCGAAGCTCGTCAGGTCCACCAAATAGATGGTCACCTTGAGCACGTTGCCCGGGTGCGTGCCGGCGGCGCGCAGCACAGCGGTGAGATTCTGGAAGACCTGCTCGGCCTGGGCGGCTAGACCGTCGGCCAGCGAGCCATTGCGCGGGTCCACGCCGACCTGGCCAGAGCAATACACGATGTCGTCGCAGACGACGGCTTGGCTGTAGGCGGCCACGGGTTTGGGCGCGTCCGCCGTAGAAACGATGTGCATCTGGTTCCTCTCACAGGCGTCAGTGGGGTGAGGCTCATGCGCGATCACGAGACCGTCATATACACAAAACCGGGCTGCCCCTACTGCGCGGCGGCTATGGAAGATTTCCGTTCGCGCAAGATCGCCTTCATAGAGGTCGACGTCCAAAACGACCTTGACGCCCGTCAAAAGATGGTCGCGCTCAGCGGCGGGCTGCGGGTGCCGACGATCGTGCAGCCCGACGGCAAGGTTTCCGTCGGTTTCGACGGGTTCTGAACCGTCCATTAGATGGCGGGCGTGCCCGCTGAAGACCTGTTCGCCAACGGCTGGCCCCCAGCTTTGCCGATATAGAAGAAGGCAACCTCCAGGTGAGTTCCGCTCGTATGACAGAAGGCATCTTTCAGTCACCGGTCGACGAAGCGCGCTGGCTTGAGAGCAGTATCCTCAAGTCGCGATTGCTCTCCATTGCTGTGGCCATGCTGCTGTTCATGGCGCTGCCTTGGCCCTACGGCCGCTGGATCCAAGGCAGCATTATCCTGCTGTGGCTGGCGCAAGGACTCATCGCCGCCTATTTCGTGCGCCGCGCCGTTAGCGTGGCGCAGATCCGCTGGTCCGGACGCATCCTGCTTGCGCTCGACGCACTCGTGCTCGGCGTTGTCGTGTACCTGTACATGCCGCTGTTGCCCGACGTCTGGATCGCGATGCTCGTCATCATCATGTGGGCGGGCGTGCGGGAGCGGCTGGCTGGTGCCACCGCGTTCGCGGCCTTCTCCTCGGTGCTGCTCGTCATCTCGTATGTGTATCACGGACCCGAAGCCTCACCCGAACCACTACCCAGCCGTCTGTTCTTCGATCTGAGCATGATCTGGTTGAGCGTGCTCGCGATACGCCTGCTCGTCCGCGGCGTGTCGTTGCGCAGCGAAGCGCTCGTGATCCAACACGTTGAGTTGGAAAGGGCCGCCGCCCTGGAATCGGAGATGCGCGCACGCTCCGACAAACATGCCGCGACGATCAAGAAGGTCACGGAACTGGCCGTCAGTCTGCTGCGCGAGCGCGAGCTCGACGCGCTGCTCGACCGCATGCTGGACGTGACGCTCCAGAACTTCGGCTTCGGCGCAGGCGCGATCTTGGTCGCGGAACGCGAGCACGAGGCGTACGTGTATCGCGTGCTGCGCGGTTATCCGCCCGAAACGGAAGCGATCTTGCGCAAACGCCAAGTGCCCTTCGCGCTGGCCGAGTTGAAACTCGATAAGCGTTTCGCAGTGCGGCCGAGCGTGTTTTACGCTCCGACCGAGCGCCACACATGGTACACCGACCCCGAGATATGCCACCGGCCCGATCTCGTCAACCAGCGCCGCACCGAGCCGGGCGCGTGGCACGAGGCCGACTGCCTCATGTTCGCGCTGGTGAGCTCGAGCGGCGAATTCATCGGCATGCTGGTGCCGGACGCGCCGATCGATGGCCGCATACCGTCGCATGAGACGATCGACAACATCGCGCTGTTCGCGAAACTGGCGGCCGCGGCGGTCGAAAACGTCCACATCGTCGCGAGCGAGAAGAGCCGCGCGAACACGCTCAGCGAGCAGAACGTCGAGATCCGGCGCCTCTATGCCAACGTCGAAGCGCTGGCTGAAGAGCGCCGCCTGCAAGCCGACCGGCTGGCGCGCATCCTCGAACTGACCGCCGCGATCTTCCGCGAGCGCGACCTCAAGACCATGCTGCGCCGCATCCTCAAAGTCTCGGTGGATACCTTCGGGTTTGCGGCCGGTACGATTTTGCTACGCGATCCGGTGACGCGCCAATACGTGCGCCACGCAGCGGTGGGCTATCCGACCGAGGTCGAGGGCGTGGTCATGTCGGAGGAAGACGTGCGCGCCGACATGACGCCTGCAACCCGGGTGCGCGACACGTTCTACTACGTGCCGATGGAGCTGCACCATGAGGGCGGCGTCACCCGCCACCCCGACCGGCTGACCCTGCCCCGCATACAGCCCGGCGATTGGCACGAGAACGATCTGCTCTTGTTTCCCATCTTCGATTCGGCCGGCAGTCTCATCGGCGTGTTGTCACCCGACGACCCCAAGAACCGGCGCGTGCCGAGCGATGAGACCATCCGCACCATCGAAGTCTTCGCTCAGTTGGCGGGCATGGCCGTTGAAAGCGCCCGGCTGCGCGCGATCAGCGACGTCCCCGCATAAGGGTCAAGCGCTGTTGCGCACACCCGAGACGCCGCCTCACAACGACAGGTACGCTTCCAACTCCCACGGGTGCACTTGCAACCGGTAGGCCTCCCACTCGGCCAGCTTGGCTTCGCGCAGCCGGTGATAGCTGTGATCGCCCAGCGCCGCACGTACGAGCGTGTCTGCATCGAGCGCGTCAACGGCCTCGCGCAGTGAAGCGGGCAGCTGCTCGAGTCCGAGCTGGTTGCGCTCTTCTTCGTTCAAGCTCGCCGCCGCAAGCTCGATCGGGTCGCCGGGCACGAGCTGCCGGCGCACGCCGTCGATGCCGGATTTGAGGATGCACGCCAAGGCGAGATACGGATTGCACGACGGGTCGGGCGATCGCAATTCCACCCGGACGTCGCCGCTTTGCTGCGCTGGGACGCGCACGAGCGCGCTTTTTGCGCGCTGCGACCACTGCACGTAGGAAGGCGCGTCGTAGCCCGGCACGAGCCGCTTATACGAGTTGACCGTGGGATTGGTGACAAGCGTGAAACCGCGAGCGTGCGCGAGCAGCCCGCCGATGTAGGACAGACCGGTCTCGCTCAGCTGTCCGTTCGCTGCGCCGGCTTCGAAGAACGCATTGCCCTCTGGGCCGCGCAGAAACTGCGTGATGTGCAGACCGCTGCCATCCTGGTTGGCGAATGGCTTCGGCATGAAGGTCGCATGCAGCTGGTGGCGCGCGGCCACGGTCTTGACGACGACGCGCGCGGTGGCGATCGCATCAGCGAGCGCGAGCGCGTCGCTCATCCCCAAGTCGATCTCGTGCTGGCCGCGCGACACCTCGTGGTGCGTCGCCTCCACGCGGGTGCCCATGTTCTCGAGCGCCAGGGCGACATCGCAGCGCGCCATGTCGCCGCGGTCGATCGGACTGAGATCGAAATACGATCCGCGGTCGCTCGTTTGGGTGCTCGCCTGCCCGTCGCGCGTGTGTTCGAATAGGAAAAACTCAAGTTCGGCGCCGCACTGGGCGCTGAAGCCTTCCTTTTTGATCTCGTCCACCACCCGCCGCAACGTGCTGCGCGTACACCCTTCGAAGGGCGTGCCGTCGGGGTTGTAGACATCGCACAACAGGCGCGCTTCGGTTGAGGGATCGTTGGCACTGGGCAGGATGGCAAACGTGGCCGGATCGGGGATGAGGTACATGTCCGACTCTTCGTAGCGCACGAAACCTTCGATGCACGAACCGTCGAAGGCGATCTCGCCTTCTAAGGCGCGCTCGAGCGCTCCGATGGGGATGGCGACGTTTTTCGTGATCCCATGGATGTCGTCGAACTGCAAGCGCACGAGCCGGACGTTGAGCTCCCTGGCACGGCGCACGACCTCGCGTTTACTCATGCGACTCCTCGTGGGCGCCCATCGATCGGATGGCGAGCGCGGCGCGCAGCGACAATTGGTCCTTGGCGGATTTCAAATCGACCTTGAGGATCTGCGCGATCTGGTTCAAGCGGTAGAAAATCGTGTGGCGGTGTACGGACAACCGTTCGGCAGCGACCTTGACGTTCTCGCCGACGTCGAAATACAGTTGCAACGTCATCAGCAGGTCGGTCTTATGCTTGCGGTCGTACGCGGCGAGCGGGTCGAGCAGGCGCGCCGCGAATTGGGTGAACGCGTCGCGGTCCGCACCGGCGTGCAGCAGCGCGTAGATGCCGAGATCGGCGAACACCGCCACGGCGCCGCGCCCGAACAGGCGGCGTCCAAGGGTGAGCGCTTGGCGCGCTTCATCCAAAGAAAGCGGAACGCCCAACAGGTCCGCATGGTAGCCGCCGATCCCGCAGCTCACGTTCGGCGCCTCCTTCGACGTGCCCACTTCACGGACGACGTGGGCGGCGGCTTGCCGAGCGCGCGTGACGTCGATCTGGTGACGGATGGGGAACAATGCGATGACGTGCCCGGGACTGCCGGCGAGCGGGCAGACGGCATCGCTGGAGGTGAGCGCCTGCGCGATAGCATCGCGCGCGTGCACGGCCGCCTCGCCTTCGACGTCGAAGACCGCCGCAAGCAGAGCGGTCGGCAAGTGCACGCCCGCGGCCTGCGCTTCTTTCTTGATGTCGGAAGCGTCGAGCAGCTCCCCGCCGAGGTAGCGTTCCCAAAAGAGACGCTTGGCCTGTCCGCGGCTGGACCCGCGCCGCAGGCATTCGATGGACGCGGCGCTCGCCGTGATGCGCAGCGCCGGCCCCGCATCACGCGCCTTGCCGCGCACGAACAGCGTCACATAGCCGGGCGCGTCATCGCCGTCGCCTTGTCCGGGCATCCTCACGGAAAGCGCCTGTAGCGCGTCGGAGATCTGCGCCTTGACGATGCCATTGCCGGAGCGAGCGGCAGCCTCGCGATAGAAGGTCGAGAAGGACGGCGGAATCGGTCCGATGCCGCTGCGCGTTTCGGCCAGAGCGAGATGACGCCACTGCTCGTCCTCCATGAGCACTGCGCCTTGCATCGCGTCGGCCAGCAGCTGCGCGAGCGCTTTCAACCCGCCGCCTTGGCTCAGCACCCGTGCCGCCTGTTCGCTGAGGCCGGCCAGCTCGTCTGCGTTCATGCGCCGATACGGAAGATCGTCACGAAGAGGTAGACGACGGTGGCCGCGATGAGACACGCCGCGGTCAGCCAGGCGACGACGTTGAACACCGGGCCGTTCACGTGCTTGCCCATGAGTTGGCGGTCGTTCACGAGGCGCAGCATGACGATGACGACGACCGGTAAGAGCATGCCTGATACGACCTGCGACCAGAAGATGATGGTGAGCAACGGAGCACCCGGTAACAGGACCGGCAGCGCGCCGAACACGATGATGGCGAGATACAGTCCGAAGAAGATCGGCGCTTCCCGAAAGCGCTTGCCGATACCCGAGGCGAACCCGAAGGCTTCGCAGACCGTGTAAGCGGTCGAGAGCGGCAACACCGAGGCTGCGAAGAGCGACGCGTTGAGCAAGCCCACCGCGAAAAGGATGCTCGCGAACTTACCCGCCAACGGCTCGAGGGCGAGGGCCGCCTGGCCCGCATCGCTCACGCTCACGTGATGCATATAGAGTGTCGCTGCGCATGCCAGGATGATGAAATACGCCACGATGTCGGTGATGAGGGAACCGATGATGACGTCCAGCTGCGAGTAGCGCAGCTCGCGCGGCTTGATGCCTTTCTCGACGACTGAGGCTTGGACGTAGAACTGCATCCAGGGCGCGATGGTCGTGCCGATGAGGCCGATGAACATCGCCAGATAGGCGGAGTTCCAAGCAAAGCTGGGCACGAGTGTCGCGCGCACGACCACCGGCCAGTCGGGCTTGGAAAGCAGACCCGACACGATGTAGGTGACATAGACGAGGCACGCGAGCAAGAACACTTTTTCGACTGAACGATAGTTCCCGCGCAGCACGAGCACTGAGACGAACAGAGCAGCGGCGGCGACCGCGATCGCCCGGTTGAGATGGAACACGTCCGCACTGGCGGCGACGCCGGCGAACTCCGCCACCGTCGTGAACAGATTCGTGAGCAGCAAGCTGGTCATGACGAACAGCGTGATCCGCACGCCGAAGCGCTCGCGGGTGAGGTCGGCCAGCCCCTTGCCCGTGACGACGCCCAGCCGGATGCAAATCTCTTGCACGACGACGAGCGCGAAGG
>JALYZS010000096.1 GCA_030948745.1 Vulcanimicrobiota bacterium
GCCCAAACAACCGCCTGTGGATCCGTGATCTCAAAGCCAAGAACGGCGACGTCCGTGGCCTCTTCACCAAAAACGACGCGCAATGGGCGTACGTCGCGAATGAAGGACCGCTTTTCTTCATCCAGACCAACAAAGACGCTCCGCGCAACAAGATCGTCGCCGTCGATGTACGCAATCCCGCGCGCCTGACGACGATCATCGCCGAATCGCCGGATGCGCTGCAAGGCGTCAGCTACCTGTCGCGCCGTTTTGTGATCACCTATTCTCATGATGTGCATTCGGTGGTGCGGGTGTTCGGCAAGAACGGTCGCTACCTCCGCGACGTTCCGTTGCCGGGCTTGGGCTCAGCGGGAGGATTCAGCGGCTATCAGCGTGACCGGAAGACGTACTTCAGCTTCACAAGCTATACCAGACCGCAGACCGGTTACGAGTACGACGTGATCAGCGGCGCCAGCCGCCTCATCCGCTCGCCCAAGGTCAATTTCGACCCGTCGCGCTACACGACCGAAGAGGTGTTCTACACGTCGCAGGACGGCACGCGCGTCCCGATGTTGATCTCTTATAAGAAGGGGCTGCAGCGCGACGGCAACGCCCAGACCATCCTCTACGGGTACGGCGGGTTCGACATCTCGATCGATCCGTTCTTCTCCATCGATGTGATCGACTGGCTCGAGATGGGCGGCGTGTACGCGGTCGCCAACATCCGCGGCGGCAGCGAGTACGGCGAGAAGTGGCACGAAGCCGGCATGCTGGCCAATAAGCAGAACGTGTTCGACGATTTCATCGCTGCGGCGCGCTACCTGGTGGATAACAAGTGGACCTCGGTGCCGAAGCTCGCGATCAACGGCGGCAGCAACGGCGGCCTGCTCGTCGGCGCCGTCGAGACCCAGCAACCACAGCAGTTCGGCGCTTGCATCGCCGAGGTCGGCGTCATGGACATGCTGCGGTTCCAGAAGTTCACGGTCGGCTATACCTGGACTGGCGACTACGGTTCGGCCGAGGCAAGCGCCGCACAGTTCAAGACCTTGTACGCGTACTCGCCATACCATAACATCAAAGACGGCACTTCCTACCCGCCGACGCTCATCATGACGGCCGATCACGATGACCGCGTATATCCGGCGCACTCCTTTAAGTTCGCCGCGGCGATGCAGCATGCGCAAAGCGGAGATGCGCCGATACTGCTGCGTGTCGAGACACGCGCCGGCCACGGCGGCGGCACGCCGCTGAGCAAGTCGATCGACGAGGCGAGCGATCGGTTTGCCTTCCTCGCCAAGCTCCTGAAGTTCTAGCGATGTTGCGCCGGCTTTTGAGCTTGGCTCTCGCATTGTCGTTGGCGGCCTGCGGCGGATCGGGCGCGACGCCGCCGGTCGGCGCGCCATCGGTGCCACCGATCGTGACCAACATGCAGCGCATCAGCACCGACCCGTTCACGAACGGCTCGAGCCAGCATCAGACCGAGGTCGAGCCCTCGATGCTGGCCATGGGATCGACCGTCGTCGCCGCGTTCCAAGCCGGCAGGTTCTTCCAAGCCGGTGCTTCTGACATCGGGTTCGCGACGTCGCGCGATGCAGGCGCAACGTGGACCGCTGGTTTCTTGCCCGGCATCACGACGGCCGCTCAAGCCGGTAATCCTTTTGCCAGCGTCAGCGATCCCGCCGTCGCGTTTGACGCGAAGCACAACGTATGGCTCATCGCGTCGCTGCCCATCTTGCCCAGCGGTGCGGGCGGCGGCGTCCTCGTCAGCCGCTCCACTGACGCGATCAATTGGAGCTCTCCGATCGGCATCGACCCAAGCGACGCCGCGTCCGACAAGGATTGGGTCGTCTGCGACAACAGCACGCTGAGCCCGTTCTTCGGCCGCTGCTATCTCGAGTGGGACGAAGGCGGCACAAACGGCGCGATCTTGATGAGCACGTCCGGTGACGGCGGTGCGACATGGTCGGCGCCGATCAGCCCCTCGGGGAATCCGGCCGGCATCGGCGGCCAGCAGGTCGTGCAGCCCAATGGCGCGGTGATCGTGCCGATCGACGATTTCAATGAAGCGACAGTCCTGGCGTTCAGATCCAGCGACGGCGGCGCACATTGGAGCAATGCGGTCGTCGTCTCGCCGATCACGGCGCGCTTCGAGCCGGGCGGTCTGCGCAGCGGTCCCTTGCCGTCTGCCGCGATCGATGGCAGTGGCAGGGTGTATGTGGTCTGGGAAGATTGCAGCTTCAGGCCTGCTTGTGCGACGAACGATCTCGTGCTCAGCACGTCCAACGACGGCATTGGCTGGACTCCTCCCGCGCGCGTTCCCATTGATGCGACGACGAGCGGCGTCGACCATTTCATCCCCGGCATCGCGGTCGACCCGGCGACGTCGGGCGGCAGCGCGCGCATCGCCTTGAGCTATTACTTCTACACGACGGGCAGCTGCGGCGGCGCAGCACAGCCGCCGTGCCAGCTCTACGCCGGCTTCATCGGTTCGCACGATGGCGGGTCCACCTGGGGCGCGCCCGTGCAGCTCGCCGGACCGATGCAGCTCAGCTGGTTGCCGCAGACCTTTCTTGGCCGCATGGTAGGGGACTATATCGCGAGCACGTTCGCAGCCGGGCAGCCCTTGGGCATTTTTGCGGTGGCCAATGCCAATCCGTCGGGCGCAACCTTCGACGAAGCCATATACGTGCCGCGAGCAGGCACGCTCACGGTGCGGTTATCGGGTGAACGGCGCAGCGCGGCGTCCGACCAACGCATTCCGGGTGCGCGCGCGGCGCTGCCGCAGCGTCCACGTCCGCACCGGCTGCCCTAATCTGCGTCACGCGGGGGGATGCGCGAAGCGTGCGCGATCGTGCGGGGCGCTTAAGTCCTGGAGCGGTCCGATGGGGACGATACGCGTCGGGTTGATGTCGTCGTGGGTGTAGTAATAGTGCCGCTTGATGTGGTCGAAATTCACACTGGCGGCGACACCGTCGTGCTGGTAGCAATCCCGTAAATAGCCGAAGAGGTTCTGGTAGTCCGCTATGCGGCGCAGATTACATTTGAAATGTCCGTAGTACACGGCGTCAAAGCGCACAAGCGTCACGAACAAGCGCCAGTCGGTCTCAAGCGGCGCGTCGCCGAACAAGAAGCGTTGCAACGCGAGGCGGCGCTCAATCTCATCGAGCGTCTCGAACACCGCATAGGCGGCACGTTCGTAGACCGCTTGTCGCGTGGCGAATCCGGCTCGATACACGCCATTGTTCACCGTCTGGTAGAAGAGCGCGTTGAGCCGGTCGATCTCCGCTCGGTGCTGCGCGGGATATAAGTCGACGTGGGTCTTCGCCAGCTTTGCGAATTCGAGTTCGAATATGCGCATGATATCGTCTTCAGAGTTGTTGACGATGCGCTTTGTCTTCGTATCCCACAGCACCGGCACGGTGACCCGCCCGCTATAGCGCGGATCGGTGGCTGCGTAGGCCTCGCTCAAAAAGTGGAAGCCGTTGATGGGGTCGCGCGAAAAGCCTGGTCCATCGCCGAAACGCCAGCCGCGATCGTCGCGCACCGGGTCGACCACAGTCATGCCGATGGCATCCTCGAGCCCAAGCAGCTGCCGCACGATGATGGTGCGATGTGCCCAAGGGCATGCAAGCGAGACATAGAGGTGATAGCGCCCAGACTCGACGGGAAAAGGCGATGACCCGTCAGCGCGGATCCACTCACGGAATGCGTCCTCTTGCCGCACGAATTCGCCGTCAGCCGAATGCTCGTGCGGGAACTGCGCTCTGGGGTCGTGCACAACGTCTGACATGCCCACTAGTTGGGCTGGTACTACGAACCCGCCTTCACGAGCTGCGGGAACTGGCGCCGCAGGTGTTCGAGCTTGGGCCGGTCGTTGTACACGACGTAGGGATAGTCCGGATTTCGCGCGACGAAGTGCTGGTGATGCTCTTCTGCCGGATAGAACGCTTGCAACGGGACCAGCTGCGTCACGATGGGGTCGTGAAAGGTTTTTGCGTCCTGCAGGCGCTGGATGAAGCGCTGCGCAGCGGATTTTTGTGCCTCATTCGTGTAGAAGATGGCTGACCTGTACTGTGAGCCGCTGTCGGGCCCCTGGCGGTTCAGCTGCGTCGGATCGTGCGCCACGAGAAAATAGACCTTGAGGATCTGATCAAAGCTGATCTGCGCGGCATCGTAGGTTATCTCCACCGACTCCGCATGTCCGGTCATGCCGGTGCTCACGATGTCGTAGTGGGCTGTCAGCTTGCTGCCGCCCGCATAGCCTGACACGACGTTCGAAACACCTTTCAGCGACTCGAACACGGCTTCCATGCCCCAGAAGCAGCCGCCAGCAAGGACGACCTTTTGCTCGGCTTTCGCTTGTGCGGGGCTGCTGCCAGCGACTATTGCAAGGATGAAAAAAAGTGCTAGAGCGGCTAAGCCACGAGAACGCATAGGCTTTGGGTTCCTCCAGAAAAAGTATCTGTCTTCCCACACTACGGTGCCGCAGCGAGTCCGGATGAGTTTCCCGGCTCCGTCCTGCTGCTTATCTCTCACGCTAAAAGGGCGCTTGCGCCGGCCACGTGGTTGTTCTATCATTGACTTTGGGGGACCTTATGAATACCAAGGCAGCGGCGCCCATCGTGCTCGCGCTCTTCTATCTTTTATTGACTAGTGCAGTGCCTGCCGTAGCCACGGCTAGCCACGCAAATACACAGCGACCGGGGCGCGATGCCGCCTTCATCTTCAATCTGGGGTTTGAGGACTTTGCCGGTTTCCGCATCGCCGTCGATCCCTCGGGCAAGGCCTGGGCTATCGATGCTGGCGGACGCACGTCGAGCCAGCTGGATAGCGACATCGTCAACCGGCTCTTCAGCGACCTGCGCGCAGCCGGCACGCTGTCCACGATTGCCGCTCAGCGCTGCGACCCGCCCGAGCCGGGCATCCAATTCCCCACCACTGTGCGCGCGCCGTTGATCGTCGCGTGGAGAGGGCAGGCGACAACGGATCTCAGTTGTGCGACCGACCAGCGGGCGCTCGCGCTGCGCGCCGATGCCGCTGTGGTGCAACGCACGCTCGCCGTGCAATCCTATCGCCTGCGCTCGGTGCACTTCGGCGAGAGCGACATGGTGAACGCGCACTCAGTCGCGAGCGACGCGCGGTACGCGCGCCCGGCGAGCACGCGATACAAGGCGGACAACAGCCCGAGCAGCGCATGCAGCTGTGGCGGCACAGGGTTTGATCCAGGGCATTTCGATGCCGGACGTTTTGACACCGGGAGTTTCAATGGCAATGCGTTCAGCAGCCACGTGTTTGCCAACGAACGATTTCAAACCGAGGCATTCAACACTGGCAGCTTCACGATGACCCGCCTCACGAGCGAGCCTTTCAGCAACGCAGCCTTCGCTCATGCCGATTTCCATTTCGATACAAACGGTTTCCACAACACTACGTTCAACAGCGGCTTCAGCCAAGGGTACGGCAGCGGCGGTTTCGGCGGCGGGAATTTCGGCAGTGGCGGGTTCGCGGGCGGCAGCTTTGTGACGTATCCCTCCCCCTAGGCATGCGCCGCCCGAAGCAAGGAGCCGTCGGCTAGGCACAGAACGCGCAGTCTTTTGCCCGTGCTGTGCGAGGTTGCCTTGAAGAGATCGCCCGCTCTCATCCCGGCGTTTTTTGGCGTGCTCTTGATCCTCACCGTCGGCGTGAGCTCCCTCGCTGACCCGGTACTGCCGCGCTATCATGTCGACGCTGCCGGCTTCCACATCAGCGCTCCGGCGAGCCACCCCTACAGCGATACGGTCGAAGAGACACGCGAGGAGAGCATGGTCCGGATCTTGGTCGTGTCCGGTTTGTTGCTCGCGATCCTTCAGAACATACACGGGCGCCGCAAGGCCAAAGCCGAGCAACACCGGCCGCCGCCGCCGTGCAATTGCGCCAGTGCCTATCCTTCGCCCGTCCCCGTCTATTCACCGACCCCAACGCCGGTCCGCACGGCCAACCCGCTACCGGTCCCGGCGGCGTCCTGACATGATGATAAAACGCGCCTGCCTGCCTGTGCTCTGCGCGTTGTTGGTGCTGGTGGGCACCACACAGGCGCGGGCCGACCACTCCGTCGTGCAAGAGACGCTGAGCAACGGTCTGCGAGTCGTCTTGCTGCCGAACAAGCTTGCACCGGTGGCAACGACCATCGTGTCCTACGGCGTCGGTTCGGACGACGACACCATGCCTGGCGTCGCGCACGCCACCGAGCACATGATGTTCCGCGGCACGAGCGCGGTTTCAGCCGGTCAATTCTCTGACATCGCAGCTCGCATGGGCGCCGAGTACAACGCGTTCACCGCCAACGAATATACCATGTATTATTTCAAGCTGCCGGCGAGCTACGTGCCGGTGGCCTTGCATCTGGAAGCGGATCGCATGAACGGTGCGCTTATCCGGTCGCAGGATTGGGCGACCGAACGAGGCGCGATCGAACAAGAGATCAGAGCGCAAGAGAGCCAGCCCTTCTATCGCATCGGCATGAAGCTGCGCGCCTCGTTCTTCAAAGGCACGCCCTACGCGCAGGCCACCGGCGGCACGGTGGCGAGCTTTGAGAGGATGCAGAGCGCGGACATCCAGCGCTTCTACCATACCTGGTACAGCCCAAGCAACGCGACCGTGATCATCGCAGGCGATATCGACCCGCAGCAAACTCTCGCCCAAATCCACACACTGTTCGATCATATCCCAGCGGTCGCCGTGCCGGCGCAGGCGACGATGCTGGTCGCACCGCTGGCCGACACGACTATCCAGGACAGTATGGACTTTCCGATCGGCTTCGGCGCGCTCGCGTATCGCCTGCCCGGTTCCAACGCTCCTGACTATGCTGCATCGCAGGTCATGGGGCAGGTCTTTGCGAGCACGCGCGGCGCCCTTGCGGACTTGACCGCGCAAGGCAAGGCGCTGGCGGTGATCAGCCTGGCGAACTCGTTCCCCGAGCTCGGGGTGGTGTTCGTCGTCGTCGTCCCAGCCGCGGGCGCACAGCCACAGGAGGCGCAATCGCTTGTGAGCAGCGTCCTGGGCACGTATCGTGCAAACGGTTTGCCGTCCGATCTCATCGCGGCGGCGAAGACGCAGCTGCTCGCGCAGCAGGCGTACGCGCAAGCATCCATCTCGGGCCGCGGGCTTTCTTGGGCACAGTCGATCATGCAACACCGTCACAGTCCAGATGACATCTACAGCGAAATCGAAAAAGTGAGCGATGCCGACGTCAACCGCGTGTTACGATCGTACGTGACGAGCGCGCACCAAGTCTCCCTCGTCATCCTGCCCAAGCCAAGCTCCAGCATCCCGCGCGTCGATCCGAATGCGGGCGTCGAGAACGTCTCCTACACGCCTTCGATTCACGAGCCGTTGCCCGCTTGGGCTGCGACCGCCTTGAAGGCGCCGCTCAGCCCGCCGCAGGCGGATAGCGCCACCGTGAGCCATCGTTTGCCGAATGGTTTGCACGTCACGGTGCGACGCGAGACGACGTCGCCCACGGTCGTCGTCAGCGCGGTCATCCGTAACGCGCCGGATCTGTACGAGCCGCAGGGCAAAGACGGCGTGAGCCTGATCGTCAATGGGTTGCTGCCCTGGGGCACGACGAGCTATGACCGCAAGGCCTATCAGGCGCAGCTGGATGAGATCGCCGCCAGCGTTTCGCTCGGAACGGGCTTCACGTTACGGGTGCAGTCGGAACATTTCGAACGCGGAATGCAGCTGCTCGCTGACGGCATGACGCATCCCGCCTTTCCGCAAGCCGGTTTCGACGTCGTCAAGGCGGCCGTGCGGCAAAACGTCGCCGTGGCGAACAAGCTGCCGAAGGAGAAAGCCGATCTTGCTCAGCGGACGGCGCTCTATCCTCCTGGCGATCCGCGCCGGCGCGACGTCACCGAACGCACGGTCGGCGCGGTAGTGCTCAACGACGTCAGACGCTGGTATGCGTTCTCGTACCGGCCCGACGAGACGACCATGGCGATCGTCGGCAATGTCACGCCGGCGCAAGCCATCGCGCTGACCCAGAAATACTTCGGCGCATGGAAGGCGAGCGGTGCGCGGCCCACGTTCCAGTATCCGGCGCTGTCGAGCAAGCCTGGCAAAGCAAAGTCGGTGACGGTGAAGTCGCAGACCAACACGCAGTCACAAGTCACGCTCAAGGAATTGCTGCCCTTGCGACGCAGCGACGGCGATTACGTGCCGCTGCTGCTGGCGAACACCATGCTCTCGGGTGAGGGCACGGGTTCGTTGCTGTTCCAAGACTTGCGCACGCGTCGCGGCTATGTGTACAGTGTCGACAGCGCGTTCGATGTCACGCAGGGCGGCGCGGAGTTCACCATCTCTTTCGCGAGCGAACCGCATAATGTCAACCGCGCTGAAGCGGCGGCGGTCGCCATCATCAAGCGGCTGCAGCGCCAACCGTTACCCGCGGTCGAGCTGCAACGTGCGAAGGCGCTGCTGCTGGCGCAGCGGGTATTGCCCTTGGACAGCTATGACGGCGTCGCCATGGATATGCTGGGCGGGGCGAAAGATGGCTATGAAAATGATTCCGAGAGTTGGTTTTGGGATGCGCTCGTGCAGACGACAGCGGCGCAGGTCCAGCACGCCATGCGCCGCATCAACACGGATCGATTTGTCCGCGTGATCGTGGCGCCGGGTTAACGTCTGGGCGTGCTCCTAGGGCAGAAGGTTCGCGTCTTTTTGCGCTTGCAGCTGATCCTGCGCGCCGCTCGTTGTCTGGTCGACGCCGCCTTGGCTGCTCGTGTGCGTGGCGCCGTTGGCGTCGATCTGCGTTTGCGCCGCAATCGCGAGCTTGCAGTCTTGCGAGCTCTGCTGGTCCGGATGGCTGTTGCACCATGAGAGCATCGCGGTGCGGTTGGCCTCATGGCTGGTCCAGTATTCCACCGTTGCGCGATCGTTGGGATCGTGCGACGCAGCGGCCGGCACGAACATCGATTTTGCCCAGTAGCCTATGATCGCCACTGCGATCAACAGCCCGAGGAGGCTGAAGTTTCTCATAGGTTGATTATCGGAAATCCGGTTGCGCGGATGCAGTTGTGACCGGCCTCACGCTTGCTAGCCTGGGGCTTTGAAGAGCAATCCGACTGCGTACAGGACACCGCCGACGATGATACCGGCGAGCGTCATCTCAAAACCAGACGCCCACCAGCTGCGCAACGTGACGAGTGACTTCGCAGCGCCGACGAGAAAGTGGGCGACGAGAGACACTGCCGCCGCGACGATGATGGCCGGGATGCCTTTCATGAAGAAAAACGGGATCACCGGAACGATCGCGCCCAGACCCGTGCTCACGCCTGCCGCAAGCGCAGCCTGCCAGGGATTGCCCTCGTGCTTGGTGCCGCCCAACTCCTCAGCAGCCAAGACGTTGAGCATCGCCTCCGGCTCTTGGGCAAGCTTTTCGGCCAGATCGTCGGCATCTTTTTGTGACATGCCTTTGAGCTGGTAGAAGAGCGAAAGTTCTTCTTTCTCTTCCTCAGGGTTTTGCTCGATCTCTTGGCGCTCACGCTCAAGATTCGCTGCGCCGACCTCGGCTTGGGAGCGCTCGGCCAAGAATGCGCCGGTCGCCATCGAGACAGCAGAGGCGATGGCTCCGGAAATGCCGGCGGTCAGCACAAACGATGACCCGCCGGTGGCAGCCGACACCCCCGCGATGATCCCGAAGACCGCGCCCAGGCCGTCGTTGGCGCCGTAGATCGCGCCCGCGATCCAGCCCGAACCGCCCTGATGCCATTTCTCACGGCCGACGATGCGTTGCAGGCGATCTTGCAGCACGTTGGTCGCGGTGTCGATGGGTGCCCCTTGTTGCATCTCTTTCACCGCCAATGAATGTGTTTTCTCATCCCTCCGGATGAGCGCGAGCAGATCATCGGTCGCCGCGTCACCGGTGGATTTCTTGTAAGTCTCGCGGATCTCGCTCTCTTCTGCCGCCTCGCGCGCCGCCAAAACGCGGTCGATCGGCGCGACGCGCGCCTGCAGCCGGAGCCATGGTGAGATCCGTACTGAGGCAGGATCCGGTATGGCAACGCCCAGAGCACGCATGCGATCTTCTAAGCGCCGCCGATGCGCGCTCTCCGCCTCCGCGATGCGCCCCAGGATGGTCGCCTTCTTGGGATCCTTCTCGCGCTTGACGAGGATGGAGTACACCTCATGTGCCTCGATCTCGCCCTTCCACGCCGCGAGCAGGCGGCCCCGCGCAGCGCTACCATCGGCTTCCGATTGCCCTGTGTCCAACGTCCCCCCTTGATTGTTCGAGTTTCACCGTTTCGCCGCTGCCCACGGCTTTTCCGCGAATGAAGGGCTGCCAAAAATCTACGGTTGCTCAAGATAGAAGATCGCCGGCTGTGGGCCCATCTCGCGTTCGACGGCATGCATGTTGAAGACGAACCCTCCGTCGGAGTTTGCGAATGATGCGATGCCGTGTCGGGCGCCGAGATCGCCGAACATCGCCGCCTTGAAACCTGGGTTCGCGCCTGTGTGAAAGAAAGCACGCCGCGAAGCGTCGACTTGCAATGCGATACCGAGGCCGCGCCAGACGTACTTCGAAAGCCGAACGGCCGGCTCCAGCATTAGATGGTGGGGCTGCCCCAGCAGCGCGCGCACGAATTTCGCGTAATCGCTGGCCGTGGTCAGCAGCGACCAGGCGGCGTTGGGCATGGCATTGTGCGGCACCGCGATCTGCCGCGGGTGCAACTGCTGCAAGGCCGAAAGCGCTTGCGCCGACTTCCAGTCTTCTAGCTTTTCGCCGCGCTTGGCTGCGAGGGCGGATAGTTGATCGCCCCATACTTGCGTATCGTGACTCAAAGGTTGAAGGTCACTATTATATGGCTTTGCGGAATTTGCGCGGTAGCGCGTTTGCCACACGTAGCTGCTGTCGGACATCCCTAGGCCGTCGAGTGCGGTCCGCATGAATTGCCCCAACGATAAACCGCTGACCGCCTCGACGACGGTCTGCAAGAAGTAAAAGCCTTCGCCCGAGTATCGATAGGCAGTGCCGGGAGCAAACGCGAGCGGGAGCCTCAGCGAGCGCTCGTCACGCCAATTGGGAAGCCCGCTCGTGTGGCTGAGCACGTGACGCGCGGTGATGTGCCGGCCGCGCGCATCATCGATTGGATACGGCTTGGACAGATACGCATCCAGCGGCCGATCGAGGTCCAAACCTCCGCGGCGCACGAGGTCCATGACGGCATACGAGAACACCGGTTTGGACATCGAGGCTGCTTCAAAAATCGTTTTGGGCGTGACCGGCAGATGAGCAGCCAGGTCGCGCTCCCCGAAGGCGGACGCTTGGATATTCAAGTGTTGGACCGTAGTGATGGACGCCCCGGGCACATTTGCCCACCGCATCTCCGCGCGGATGTCCGCACCGCCCGCCAGTTTCGAACGCGATACGCACGGCGCTAGCCCCAGGCTCCCGCCCGCGAGGCTCACAAAATGGCGCCGGCTCATGTTCAACGGCACGCCCGCGAACTTGCGCCTGCAACAGGCGGCCTCCTCGCGCTTTAGGAAACTCCCGGTATGTCGTTAAGCAATGAGAGCGGTGCCTTGAATCCTAGCATGCCGTTGCCCGTACAGGTGCTGGGTATATTGTTCATCGTTGGCGGCATCTTAGCGATTGTGACCTTCTTCGATACTCTCTTGTTGGGCCATTCGATCTCCATCGATTTCGCCGGCATACTTGGTTTCTGGATCGGTGCCGGTCTGCTGCGCGGTAGTTTGCGGTGGTGGACGTGGGCATATGTGCTCCTCTGGATCGATGTGGCTATCGCTCTTGTAGCCTTTGCGATCTTTTTCAGCCTGTTGCATGCGGGTGCGGGCAGCCTCATCGACATCCGCTTTTTCGGTGATCCCGTCACAGGGTTCAGCGATGGTCATATCTTGCTGCTGCTCGTCGCGTTCCTAGCTCTGCTCGGCGTTATGATTGGATGGGCGCTTAGGGTGCTCATAAAACACCGCTGCCGTTTTCACTAAGCCAGGACGTCAGACTGAGTATCCGACAACTTTATTTGGTGATAATGGCTATCGTGGGTTGGGCCGCTGTTATTAGCCAGATCTTCCTCGTCGTTCATGCCGTTGCGCAGGCTGGCCGTCCACCCGCCTATGGGATCGTCAACGCGCTGAGTTATTTCACGGTTCAAACAAATTTGATCACGGCCATAGTCGTCACTGCCCTCGCCGTGCGTACGAAACCCGACTCGTTCATCGCGCGCGCCGGCACGACGACCGCTGTGGCAGTGTATATCTTCGTGGTTGGGCTTGTATACTCGCTCGTGTTGAGGGCGCTTTGGGAACCGACAGGGTTGCAGCGGTTAGTCGATATTGCGCTGCATGATGTCATGCCGTTGCTGTACATTGGTTTTTGGTTGTGGTTCATCCCCAAGGGGGGGCTGCGCTGGACCCAACCTTTTGGATGGCTGGCGTACCCGCTCTTGTACGGAGCCTACGCGCTTGGGCGCGGAGCGCTCACCGGCTGGTATCCATATCCATTCGTCGATGCAAGCGCGCTGGGCTACGCCAGAGTTGGATTGAATCTGCTGGTCATGGCGATCGGTTTTCTTGTATTAGGGATCACCGCAGTGGGCCTTGGGCGTTTGCGAGAATCCCCCCAAGACCCTCCCCTCAGCCAAGCCTGACGCACCGATCGCGCTTCAGTCAGGGGGCGTGCCCATCATGGCCACGAATTCCCCCCGCTGAAAACCCATTTTGGCTGGCAGTGTCCGACTAAGCGAGGGCGATTGCTATGATTTTCAAACGCGTCATCGCGCTATCGTTTGTCTTGTTAGTTGCGATCGTAATTCATCCTGGCCGTGCCTTTGCTTCGGCCTCGGTACAGCCGCTGTTTCTGCCGGCTGGCGCGACGATCAAACCCGAAGGCACAGAAGTCCAAATGGCCAGCCGCGGAGACGTGACGGCCGCGACGATCCTTCTCGGACCAAGGGAGATTCCGCGCGTCGTGGTTTGGCGGAACTCAAACGTCGAAGTCCTTCACGTGGAGGCCCGGTTCGACCAAGGGATGGGCTCCGATCAGACTTTGGGGGCGCTTGCAACAGATGGCACGATCTACGTCAACGGCGGCTATCGCTTTAGCGGGGCATATAGCGGTACGAGGTATCACGTCCTCGCCTATCAACGAAACGGTGAGAAGGAAATGTACTTTTCGGGCTGCGCTGTGGCGGGGGACGTTGGCGATCCAATCGTCGAGGCCGCAAACGGCGACGAACTCGCCATCACTTTTCAATCACCTGACCTTATCAACTTCGATTCCGTCGACAGCGGCATCTATGCCCCCAACGCTGCCATAACAAG
>JALYZS010000123.1 GCA_030948745.1 Vulcanimicrobiota bacterium
CTCAGCTACTCGCACACGAGCCCGCGGCACAGCTTCGAGAGCGGTGTGCTCTATGACGCCACCAGCGTGACGAAGATCTACGGACTCCTCTTACAACCGGACAACTACCTCGCCCCCGGATCGCTGTTCCCCACCGCGATCGTCGACACGGCGCCCAACACGGCGCACAGCATCGGCGCGTACCTGCAAGATGGTTGGCAGCTTTCGACCACAAACCGTGTGGACGCAGGGGTCCGTTATGACACGTTCACGATATTCTCGACGACGTTTCGCAACGGGTTTTCGCAAGTCAGCCCGCGGCTGCGATTCACCCACGTCGTGAACGATCGGACGTCGTGGTACGCATACTACGGCCGGCTGTTCACGCCATTCTCGTTTGAAAATGTCTCGCCCCGGGTGGCGCAGCTGATCAACCCGGCGTCCGGCTTGGCGTTCGATCTGCAGCCCGCCCGCGAGTCGCTGTACGAGATCGGGGGCGCGTTCGGCGTCGGCGGCAACGCCCGCGGCTCGTGGAAGATCGCGCACAAGAGCCTCGTCAACGTCATCGATGACGCGCAAGTCGGCACGACGAACATCCATCAAGACATCAACTTCGGCGACGGCCGCGCGGATTTTCAAGACGTGCTGCTCGAATTTCCGCGCGGCAACGGCACGCACGATTACGTCTCGCTGACGCATTCGCGTGCGGTCAACCGCGGGTGCGGCAGCCAACTGCTGAGCGGTTGTCCGCCGCCGCCCTACGACTGGTTCGATGCCGATCACGACCAACGCTGGGACGCAAGCGCCGGCAAGGAGTTGACGCTGGCCAGGGGCGGCTGGCTCGCGCTGACGGCTGAATTCGGCAGCGGCCTTTCGACCGGTGCGGCCTGCGACCGTTGCAAGGTGCCGCCGCATCTGACGTTTGACGCGTCCTTCGGGCACCCGCTGAGCAGCAGGACGGACCTCATCGTCAACGTCCACAACCTGCTCGACGATCGCTACGCGTTGACGATCAACAGTGCATTGCAGGGCACGCATTACGCACGACCCTTCAGCTTCGACGTCGGCGTGCGCATGCGCTATTGATCCGCGTCCGAGGCCGCAAGGGGGCGGGATTGTTCGGCCGCAGAACAGGCGGCGATGCAGATGCGGCCCGCGACCGCCCAGTTTCACCCCGGGCAATCCGTCGCATTGTTCTTACCATGTTATTGCGACGTGTTGTTCCCGCAGGTCGGCGCAGCGTGCGTCGCGCTCTTCGCGCGCCTGGGCATACCGCTGCACTATCCGACGGCGCAGACGTGCTGTGGACAGCCTGCCTTCAATGCGGGCTATTGGCCTGAAGCGCAAGCGCTCGCCCAGCGTTTCGCGAGCGTCTTCGCCGACTTCGATTGGGTCGTCGTCCCGTCTGGCTCGTGCGGCGCGATGGCACGCGTCTTCTACGCATACATGCAGTCGGAATCGCCGGCCGCTCGTATCGGCACACGGGTCCACGACTTGGCGAGCTTTCTCGTCGACGTCGTCGGCGTCGTCGACGTGGGAGCGCGTTTCGCGCAGGTCGTCACGTATTTGGACGGTTGCCATGGACGGCGCGAGCTCGGCGCCACGAACGCCGCGCTGAAACTCTTGCAGGCTGTGGATGGACTGCAGTACGCACCACTGCACGGCCTGGAAGAGTGCTGCGGGTTCGGCGGTGCGTTCAGCGTGAAATACGAAGAGCTTTCGTGCGCGATGGGCGCCGACAAGTGCAAACAGGTCGTCGCCTCGCGCGCGGGCGTGCTGACCTCAGGTGATGCGAGCTGCCTCATGCACATCAACGGGCTCGCGCAGGCAGACCCGGGGCGCCCGTTTGCGGACATCCGCGTGATGCATCTGGCGGAGATCCTCGCTAGCCCGGCAGTCAGCCGCTGAGTAGCCCAGCATCGGCAAGTTCGCTGCAACACCCGCGGCAGGGCGCCAATGTCGCTGCGGTGCTGCAAGGCGCAATCGCGGCCAAGCGCAGCGCCGAGGGACAGGTTGATTGGGAAGCGCTACGTCATCGCGCGCATGCCATCAAAGCGTACACGATGGACCACCTCGACCGGCTGCTCGTACAATTCGAAGCAGCGTTCCAAGCGCGCGGTGGTACCATCCTGTGGGCCGCCTCGCGCGAAGATGCGGTTGCGCACGTCACCAGCATCTGCCGCCGGCACGACGTGACGAGCGTGGTCAAGGGAAAGTCGATGCTGTCGGAAGAGCTCGAGCTCAACGCCCACCTGGAACGCTCGGGCATCGCCGC
>JALYZS010000132.1 GCA_030948745.1 Vulcanimicrobiota bacterium
TCTTCGCAGCGCTCGCTCGCAAGAATCGGCGCGGCTCTGCGGGCATTTCTCGCCACACCTCGCCTTTAGGCGGTAGTCAAAAAAAAGCGCGCCGCAGCCGGGCCCACATTTGAGCCGCCCTGTGGCCAGGAGTCGTTGTGGCGCCGAGGCAACCGGCCGGCTGGGCGCGCTCGCGATGCCACGGGTCTAAAAGGCCGGCTTTGGTCCGTGCTTATCGCGATCGACGGACCGGGATGAAGCCCAGCCTCAATATCCGTTGAAGGAGCGCCTTAACCAGGCGTTAACTATTATCCCTTGGCTCGGTTCGGCGTCCGACCGATGGCCTTAACTCATTTCAAGGTAACTTAAGGAGACTTGGATGAGCCACGATGTTGCGCGCAGGTTGATCGGCAAGCTCGCTCTTCTGATCACCGCGGTCTCTTTTGTTTTCTTCGCCGTCGCTGTTTCTGGTTCGAACGCATTCGCCAGTTCAGCCGGCGTGTTGAGCGGAACCGTAACGGAAACGACGACCGGCGCGCCGCTCGCGGGCGTACAAGTCGCCGCGGTATCCGCCTCCGGGAGTTATAAGACGACCACAAACCCGCGTGGTTTCTACGCCATGGCCGGCGTATACGCGGATACCTATTCGGTCACGTTCTTTTATGAAGGCTATGACGTCCACACGGAATCGGGCGTCTCGGTTTTCGCTGACCAAGTGGTGACCGTCAATGTCAAATTGACGAAGTCTCCAAAATTGCTAGGGCACGTGGTCGTACGCAGTCAGGCGAGCGCATTCCAACCAACGGAAACAACTGCGACGACGACGATCAGCGCTGCGCAGGTGCAGAACCTGCAGGGCACACCGTTCAACATCAGTGAGACGAACCTCATCACGTCGCTGCCCGGCGCGATGCTTGACTCCTCTGGGTATCCGGTCATCCATGGGGGGCGCGAGTACGAAGAAGGCTTCCAGTTCGAGGGCATACCCTACGTCGACGCCTACTCGAACCAGTTCACCAACTCGCTCGCGATCCCGACTGCGGGCGTGCAACTGCTGCAACTAACACCTGGCGCGGGCAATGCAAGCCAGGGTGGCGGCGGCACCGGAACGTTCAACGTTGTCGCACGTCGCGGTACCTATCCGCCGTATGCTCAGATGGCCGTCGCTAATGGCGGCCCGGGTTTTGACCACCGCCTCAATCTCGATTCCAGCTGGGCCACCGCGGACGGCCGCGTTTCGAACTACATGTCGTTCGCGGGCCAAGGCACGACGCCACGATACGGCGATGGAACGACGCCGGTTGTACAGCTCAACAGCTTTTATTCGCTCGCCTACGAGTTCGATCGTGAATTACTCGACAACTTCAACTATCGCTTCGGCACCAATAACTCGCAGTCACTGCAGTTTTTCATCGACGTCGCAGACCATAACTTCTATGAGGGCGCAGGCGGCAACACCGGACTATGCTTTGCCAGTTGCGATCCCGTCTTCGACTCAACCTGGGGTGGCATCTACGGGTTCTCGACATCGCAGATACAAGGCATCGCCGGGCTCTACCCCGGCCAGACGTCGCAACAAGAGCTGCTTTCAACGGCCAACCGTTACCCGAACACATTTTTCCAACCGAACTCCGCCATGAAGCTCGAGTACACTCGGAATGTCAGCTCGTCGACCTACTTCTCGACGAAACTCTACCGTCAGGTTTCGGTTGTGACATTCGATCACCCAAGCTCCGCAGGCAGCGCCACCGGCGATTACAATATTTTGCAGGGAGGGCAAACGACGGGGTTCACGCTCTCACTGCAGAAACAGGTCAATGACCGTAACCTCTTCACATTCGGTGCTGATTATAATTTCGTGCACCCGATTGACCAATACCGATCTGATTCATTCGGCTTGTTCGGTGCTCTCGTTAGTCCGATAGATATCACGGGCACGGTGTATGGCTTCATCCCCCCGAATGATCCAAACTGTCCACTCGGGCCGGGTGGCTGCGGGTACGCATACAACTTCCCAGGCGCTCCGGCGCAACTGACCTACCCGCAGTTTGACCAAGTTTCGACGGTGAATCGCCAGGATTACTCGCTCTACGTAAACGACAAAACAGACTTCAGCGGCAAATTTAAGGGCGAGTTCGGCTTGCGCTTGGATATGGCGACCTACCGGTTGCCGACTCCGGGGGTCGATCCGAATTACTGCACCACGACCTACCTGCCGGCGACCTGGACAGCCAACCCCTCGTACAATCCGGGCGCGCCGCTTGGCAATGGGAACTGCCCCTTTAACGCGACTTTCAACGTTACGAGCGAGCAAACGAGACCGAAGATACTCCAACCGCGCATCGGTCTGTCTTACGCAGTCACGCCGAACACCGCCATACGCGCCACATATGACCGCGGTGTCGCGTTCGTACCGATCGCGTCGGTCGACTTCGGTGAGGTCGACCCTAAATTTTACATCAACACCCCGTATGGGTCGCTTCCCGCGGTCGATCTCTTAACAGGCGGTCCGACAAATTGCGGCCTTGCACCGACGTATGTCGTGCCGTGCAAGAGTTTCGGCGAACAGTTGTACTGGGCATCGCAGAACTTCGACGGCATCCCGTACCAGCCAGCTCTTCCCATGACCGCAGACAACTATCAACTCACCCTCCAAACACAGTTCACGAAAGGGCTGCTCAACGGCGTCGCGGTAAGCGTCGCTCCGTGGCATAGGTTCCAGCACAACACGAGCGCGAATGAAGCTGCGCCGATCATTGGCGCAAACGGACAACCGCTGATCATCAACGGCGTGATCCAGTTCCAGCCGCCGGTCCTCACGAACCAAGGCCGGGAGTTCGCGACCGGCGTCGACTTCAACGTCACTCATGAGAGCGCTTACGGCCTGAGCGGCCAGTTCACCGCGTCGTATATCAACGAGTTCACGAGCGTGATACCGACCAGTACGCTGGAGGACTTCTACCCCAACATCATCCCGGCGTCGCTGCTGCTCGGCAACATCTATCGCGTTGGCTTCGTTTCGCCATTCCAAACAACACTAGGGCTCACGTACAAGACGCACACTGGTTGGCGAATCAATCCGCGAGTCTCTTACAACATCGGCTACCCGACGAGTCTTGGTCTGCAGACCGCTGCCCTCGTCAATGGTGTGCCGTTCAATCTGCCCAACACCAACGCGTTAATCGGTAGCGCCCCCAACGGGCCGGCGTGTTTCGTCGATCCGATGAATCCGGGTTCGCTCTTCAATCCTAACATCGCGGCGTGTCGTGGGAATGCAGAAGCAGCGTTCCCCGGTGCGAAACTAACGGCGCCCAATTCGTCCACCTCGATCACGCTTGAATACGCCGCGCATCATTCGCCACTGACCTTTGGCATCAACGTGGATAATGTGTTCAATGAGAAATTCACCGGGCCGCTGTTCAACTCTCGCTATCAACCCGTCGCGACGGGTATCACGGGGCCGTTGACCGGCTGGTCGACGAGCCGCACCAACTACACGAACTATCCATCCGCATGGCCGCAATACCAAGACTTTATCGGGGGCAGACAAACCTTCGTCAACATCCCATCGAACCCAGGACCCTCTTTCTACTTCTACGTGCAAGCGAGGACGCTGTAAGTGGCAATAAATAAACCGCTCTACCGAACCCTCGCGCTCGCGATCGTGGGTGCACTGCTAGCGGCGTGCTCGGCCAACGGTCTTGCGAAAAACCCGGGCGTCACCCAAGCGAACCTCGCATCCAACACGCTGGAGTTTGCCGTTGGTACGGCGAGGATCGGTCAGGACAGCACGGTCGGCATGAACTTCGTTGCAACCCTGCGACAGCCGAACGGCCTGACCGGCGTCCTCGCTAGCATGCCTACGATTAGCGGGCCGGCAGGGTTCGTGGTGCCGGCAAACGCGCCCGGTGCATACAGCGCGGGCACCAACGTAGACGCGGGCACAAACCATCTCAGTGGATCGCCCCAGGTCCCTCGTAACAACGTCGGGCTCGTAAACTCCACGTTTGGCACGTTTACGGGGGTTTTTTCCTACGGTTTCGGACCGTTCAACTCGGATCAGAGCATCGTGAATGGTGCATATTATCCGGGCAGTCCGAATGCGAGCGGCGGCAATGGGTTTACGAGGTCCAACTACAACGGGACGTCATTAGTTGCCGCCATCTCCGGCGGGGACGTGACTCAGCCGTTGCCGTTCCTTGCTGCGAGTGCGCCGATGGAGTACATCACAGGGCCGCCGGCTGTACCGTTCTTCAATGATGGAACGTTCCCAACCGGATTCGCAGGCTATTCCCCTGGTTTTACATCGGTCGAAATTCCGCCCGCAGCGGGGCAATATACGTTGAGCGTGTTAGTAGCAGCGCAGAACGCCGCTCCTTTCACATACACCCAAACTGCGACCCTCACGTCGGCTGTCGCGCTGCCGCCCATGGCAGCCCCGACCTTCGCTGGAGATGCAGCCGGCGGCGGCACGGGCGCTGTCAATGTGCCTGCGGGCGTCACAGAGACAGTCGTCTACATCGTTGATGCGAACACTGGGCTGTTCTTTGCGGTCGGGCCGATCGCAGGAATCGGCGTGCATCCCTTTACGTTGCCTGACAAACTCGGCCCTTGCGTCGGATCAGGATGTCAAAACGGTGCAAGCGCCACGAATTCATTGAACACGGGTGACACGTACTTCGTCGCTGCGGTCGGGTATGACTATCCGGCTTTCGAAGCGGCGCCTCCCGGGAACACCCAGCAAAGCCCAACCATCACGGGAGCAAATGGGCAGGCTGACATCACGATGTCTCCCGTATTGCAAGCAACCTATTAGTCGCACACAGTAAGCAAAGGGCGAAGAGGAGCGGCCTTAGGGTCGTTCCTCTTTATTTTATGCCTATGGAAACGAGCCTTCGCCAATTCTTCCCGACGAGCGCAATCCAGAATCGGATAGCGCCCTGGCGCCTACACCGCCCCGCCGAGCAACAACGCAAGGACGCAGAATCAGACGCTCGTGAGGTGCCACGCGAACCGTATCAAGAACCCGCGCCAAATGGCTCGGAAGAGGCCCTCATGGATTTCGAGCAAAGGACGGACAAGCGCCGTCTCCCAATCCTGAGTGCACGACCGCGGTGACGAGCAACAGTGTGACGGCCCACGAGAATACGTTCGACATTGCGCCTCCTACGGCGAAGAGAATGTTTCGCTCGCCAAACATCTGCTTTTCCAAAAACAGCGGCGAACGCATATCGCTCGGCACACGTAGCAGAGAGAATGAATTTCTCACCACACAACTGAATGGAGCAGTTGCCTACGCACGATTCGTGCGAGAAAGGGAGATCAAAGGATGGCAAGACGGAAGAAGCGCGCCTCGGCGGTCGGTCGCGAGGTCAAAAAAGTCGGACGCGCGGTGAAAAAAACGGTTTCCAAGGTGAAGCGGAAGGTTGCCGGTCGCAAGGGTGGGGCCAAACGAGGATCTAAGAAACGCTAACAACCAAAGCGTTGGACCAAGAGCCGGCCTGTACGGGTCGGCTCTTCTGTGCGTGGGGGGCTTGCGCGAGGGGCAACTTTGTAGTACAAAGTAAGCATGCATCGCCTCCTTGGCTACGGGCCGATCTTCATCTCGCTCTGCTGGGTGGTGTTCATTCTGGCAGCTCAGGCCGGGTATTGCCGGCCGCCGCGGACTGACGAAGGCCCGGCGGCGCACCTTTTCCAGCTCATGATGGTCGCCCAAATCCCTGCATCCATAGGCTTCCTGCTCACCAAAGGCTCGCGTCCATTCACCCGGATTCTTCCCGTGCTGGCGCTTCAGTTGTTGGGCTGGATCGCGGCCGCTATGACTGCAAAGGTCTTGACCTAGAACCGATCCTAGTTGTCGTCAGGCGGGCTGGCCTGCCAACTGCGCATCAGCTCCTGCTGCGAGTAACGGACAATCACCGGATGATAGGGCAACGGGGCCTGCGAGAAGTTGAAGCAGTCGCCGAGATCATCGGCACGAGCGTCGCTATAGCCGAGCGAACCGAGGTCAAACTGTTCTTCGGTGAATTTCAGGATGCTGGCGAATTCGTGAGGCGCGTGCGACACATAGCCGGCTTTAGCATACGGCGAGATGACGATGAGGGGCACCCGGAAGCCCAGTTCGTACGAGTTGAAGATCTGCGGTTTCACATGATCGTACCAGCCGCCCCAATCATCCCAGGTCACGAAGATCGCGGTGTCGCTCCAATATTTGCTTGCGCCGATGACGTTGACGACGTCCGCTACCCATGATGGGCCCGAACTCGAATGGTTCTTGGCGTGGTCGGAATTGGCACCGGTGGGGATCACCCACGACACAGCCGGCAGATTGCCCTGCACGATGTCGGTGAAGATGTTGGTCTCCGGGACCGACACATTACCCCAATCCTGGCCAAAGCGAAGATGGTTGATCGCCTCCGGACCGGACCACAAGAAATAGGGCGACGGCGTATAGTACTTCCACGAGACGGCCTTGGCATCGAGCAGATCGATGAGCGTTTGATGTTCGAAGCATGGAAACATCGACTGCGTCTCTGCGCCGCTTGGGTCGATGAGCGCCACCGTGCTTCCCGCAGGTGAATCGCAGCCCTGGTTTTGGCTCTGCACGCTCATGGGGATGTGCACGTTTTCCGCAGCTCGCAACGCACTGCCGGTGGCGGGTATGGAGGTGCCGGAAATGATATATTGATGCGCCGGGAAACTCGGGCCCTCATTCGTCTGAAACATACGGTCGGCGAACGTGAACTGCTGCGCCAGCGCGAAGTATGGCGCCGACTGCGCGTGCGGAACGTAGCTATAGGCCGCAAACGGTGGTGGCGTGTAGCCCGGCGCCGGGCCAAGCCGCACGAGATCAAAGCCGTTCATAGCGCCGCCATTGAACTCGGTCACGAATCCCTGGTGGCTATGGTCGAGGTCATAGGGCGCTTCAAGCGGGATCGGCTGCAGCGCAACGGTCCGGCCAGTCGACGTCTGTCCGCTCGACACAGTATCCGCGCCGGGGAACCCATTGAACAGATTATCGACGGTGCGGTTCTCTTGGAAAAGGATGACGATGTGACGGATCTGCCCGAGATGCGCCGAGGGGCTGGGCATAGGGCCGGGTGGGAGAGTGCTTCCGCCGCCACCGCATGCGCTTAACAACGTGCATGCGCCCAGACCGGCCAAAATCAGGCATAGCTGTTTCACTGACGTCACGTCCTCACGCTGTATTCACGCACGATGGCGTTATCTCTACCATAGTTGTCTTTGAGCATGCTGAGATTAAGCGCCGATGAGATTCGCCTAAACGTTTGCATAGAGGCCCCGGGCAATCAGCCCTAAAAGCAAAAAAGATGTCGCTTGAAACGCTGACCAGCATCGCCACCATTGGCACTTTTGTGATTTTGGCCGCTTCGGCTGTCGCGGCCATCATCCAGCTGCGTCACATGCGAACGCAAAACCAACTCACTGGCCTGCTGAACGTGCTCGAGCGCGTGGAGGACTCACGCTTCAACGAATGGATCGACGACGCGCGCACCGTCCTCAAGCAGAACTTGCCAAACCGCGCTTTCCGTCTCGAAGTAGAACTTGGCACGATGGATCGCAAAGACAACCCATGGCTTAACCTAGGAAACTCATACGACTGGGTGGGCAGTCTCGTGAAGCACGGACTCATACCGGCGGAGGCGGTGCTAGATGTCTACAGTTTACGCATCACGCGGGCCTGGGAGCTGATGGAAGACGTGGTTGCGATATCGCGGCGCCAAGACGGCCCAGCGGTTTGGGAAAACTTTGAATATCTCGCGGTGTTGGCAAAGAAGTGGACCGAAGGGCACGCTGGGGGTGCCTATCCCAAACACACGCCGCGCATGCCGTTGCGCGACCGATGGCTGACCCGCGATAAAGAGTCGGGCGCCTAGTCACCTTGCCAGCCAGAGCGGCAGTGAAAACGCAGTGAGGAGTCATCCGGCCGAACCCGAAGCTCGACGTTATCAATGAAAAACGATCAACATTTTACCCCCGGACCGATCGCGGAGCAGCCTCCGCCCCAGATAAGCGGTGGTGAATTCCAGGCAGCCTCCGTGCACTCCGATGAGCGCCTGTCGAATGCGTTGTCTGCCAAGGCAGCAGAATTGCTGGTGGAGCATCTTTTCACCCCGGGCGCGCAGCAGATCCCGGGCATAGAATATGCAGTCGAATACAAACTTGCCCACGGCAGGGCAGGGGGCGACATCGTCGACGTCTATCAATTCGACAACCAGTCGGTCGCCTTTAGCGTGGCCGACATCTCCGGCAAAGGCGTGGAGGCCGCTATCCACGCGGCCATGGTCAAATATGGCTTGCGCTCCTATGCGTCGATGGGACTCTCGGCCGAGAGCGTTCTTCGAGCGCTCAACCGTTTGTACATAGAGAACAGCTCCTATGAACGCCGCGACTCTTTCGCGACCGCGTTCTTCGGCCATATAGACAAGCATCGCGCCGTCATGGTCTACGGCTCCGCAGCCCATGACTGCGTCTTCATCCTCAAACCGGAGAAAGATATTGAGGCCCTCGAGGTCACGGCGCCCATCCTGGGCGTGTTCGATTCTCAACAACATCTCTTTTGCCAAAAGTTCGAGCAGCTGGAAACTGGAACGATTCTGGTCGGCGTCACTGATGGCGTGACGGAAGCGCGCTCCAAGGACGGAACCTTCTACGGGACCGAACGTCTCGCGGAACTCATCACGAAGCATCGCGGCGATTCCATGTCGACGTTGGCCGGCTCAATCGTAGCAACGGCTGCGGCCTTCGCCGGTGGCAACCCCCACGACGACAT
>JALYZS010000151.1 GCA_030948745.1 Vulcanimicrobiota bacterium
AACTCGGGATGCGGTGCGGGCGGCGGCATTTGCAGATGGTGCGTGAGCACGTAGGGCGTGGTGCCGAGCGCGCGGACGAACGCTTCCAACGTCGCGGCGCCTTGCGCGCCCGCCGCGGCCTCCTTGAAAAACACGAACAGGTTCAGCGCGATGAGCGAATACGTCATCGCCGGGAAGCCGCCGACGCGGTTCTCATCGCGATAAGGGATCATGTCGGCTTAATAGTTTATCTGAAAGCCGAAGGCAGGGGTCTTCGACGTGCCCAGTAGCGAGCGTTCGCCATAGAACAGCTCGAGACGCTGGGTGAGCCGCAGGTCGCCGTAGAGATCCAGTTTGGGGTGGCGCGGATCGTACAGCCGCGCGTCCACGCCGAAGATGTTGGTCGGCCGATAGACGAGCTTCCCGCCCAGGAACGAGTAGAGCACGCCGCCTGAATACTCCAGGCGCGGCGATGCGACTTTATGGACCAAGAAATTGTAGGTCGCCTTATAGCCCAGGTCGTTGGCACCCACGCTCAGGTGGGACGACAGCCGCGGCAAGAGCACGACGTTGAGGTCGCTGTTGGCGCCGCCGCCGTGGGTTCCCCACGTCTCGCGCACCTGCGTCTCGAACAGGTTGGAGACCAGGCTCGGCCGGTTGCCCGGCGATCGTAGCACGAGCCGGTGCAGGTCGTTCACCGAGTGCTGCTGAGGCTGGCCGGGGGTGAGCGGCTGGGCTGAGCCTTGCGGCTGGGGGACGGAGCCAGGCCGGGCAGCGGGTTCTTCGTGTGCTTGGGCGCTCGAAAAACCGCCTAAGATGTCGTTGGCTTTGGCGATGGTCGAGCTCAGATCGGTCACCGCGCCGCGCAGCTTGCCCTGCACGTTCGGGTCGCCGGTCAGGCTTTGGATGTCGGTCGCGATCTGTTTCAGCTTGGCGCTCGAATCTTTGATGTTGGCCGTCGTCTGAATGAGGTTCGCCTTGACGCTCGGATCGGCCGTGATCTGCGAGACCGTCTTCATGGTCTTGTTGAGATTGTTCGCCGTGTCGGCGAGGTTGGCGATGAGCTGGCCGATGCGCTGCTGGTTGTTGACGACCAGGCTGCGCATCGTGCCGGTCAGATCGTTGACGTTGCGGCCGCTTTGCGCGAGGATGCTCTGCGTCGAGGCGATGAGCGAATCGACGTTGGTCACGGTGTCGGACAGCTGCAGCGAGAGGGCGCGCAGCGTGCTGTCGGCGTGCAGGATGAGCGCGTCGGTATGCGACGCGACGCCATTGAACTTGGAGGCGATGAGCGGCAACTCTTGATTCACGATGGTCAGCGTCTTGTCCAATTGCTTGAGCTGTGATTGCCCTTCTGCCGCCAGGTCGGTGATCGACGGCGGCAGCGTGCCCTGGGGCTGTTGGTCCAGCGGCAGCACCCCCTTGGGCAAGGGTTGCGCGGCGGCCAGGTTGACCGGCGGGATGATGGCCAAGGTCGATTGGCCCGTCAAAGATGTGGTCACGAGGATCCTCGATCCCCGATACAGCGTCTTATCCCCGGCGATCGTGCAAAAGACTTCCACCGTCTGATCGTCGAGCAGCTGGATGTGATCCACCTCGCCGATGACGACGCCCGACAGCTGGACGGTCGCGCCTTCCTGCAGCCCGGACACGTTACGGAAATGAAAGGCGGTCTGGTAGGCATTGCGGCGCAGCGAGAAATTGCTCAGCACGTACCAGGCCACGAACAGCGCGATGACCGTGACGACGGCGAAAATACCGACGCGGAACTGCGTGGACACGGCTTAGCCGCCCTGCCGGACAGCGCGGCGCAACACGGGCTTACAGTGGAATGGGACCAATTTCACTCCCTTGCAAGAACTGCTGGATGATCGGGTTTTGGGAACGCCGGAAATCCTTGGCCGGACCGCTGGCGATGATCGTGCCTTCGAACAGCATCGCGATATTGTCGGAGATGGCGTACACCGAGGGCATGTCGTGCATGACCACGACGCTCGTGGCATGCAGCCGAGACTGAATGGTCTTGATGGTGTCGGTGATGACGTTGGTCATGATCGGGTCGAGGCCTGTCGTGGGCTCATCGAAGAAGATGATGGCGGGCTCATTCACGATTGCGCGCGCAAATCCCACCCGTTTCTGCATGCCCCCGGACAGCTCCGCCGGCAGGCGCTGCGCGACGTCGCTCAAGCCCAAGGACTCCAGCGTCTCGCCGACCTTCGCCTCGATCTCTTTGCGGCTCAGCCGGGTGTGCTCGTACAGCGGATAGGCGACATTTTCAAAAACGGTCAGCGAGTCGAACAAGGCCGCGGCTTGGAATGCGAACCCCATCTTCGTGCGCACCTCGATGAGCTCGCGCTCGGTCTTGGGTGTGATGTCCTCGCCGTTCACGAAGATGTGGCCGGCGTTGGGCCGGCGCAGGCCGTTCATCAACCGCAGGATGGTGGACTTGCCGGCGCCGGACAGCCCGATGATGGTCGTGACCTTGCCGCGCTCGCAGTCGATGGAGCAGTCTGATAGGATCACTTTCGCGCCGTACAGCAGGTCGACGTGCTGCATGCTCACCGCGATGTTCTCCGCCGGCGGCGTGAACGGGGTGGGCGGTGCGGAGGTGTTCGGTTCGCTGATCATCGGAACAGCACGAACGACAGGCCGAAATTGAACGCGAAGATCAAGATGATCGACGTGACCACCGCCTGCGTCGTCACGCGTCCGACGCCCTCCGCGCCGCCCTCGGTGCGGAAGCCCTCGTATGCTGCGATGATGCCGACGATGAGACCGAACACGGCCGCTTTGAGCAGGCCCTTTTCGAAATCGGTGAAGTCGATCATGTTCTGCACCGAATGGAAATACACGTATGAGGACAGGTGCACGCGCAAGTACGCCATATAGTAGCCGCCGTACACCGCCACGATGTCGGCAAAGGTCGTGAGCATGGGCATGCCGATGAGGCAGGCGAGCACGCGCGGCACGACGAGCACCCGCGTCGGGCTTGTGCCCATCGACTGGTACGCCTCGATCTGCTCGGTCACGACCATCGAGCCAAGCTGGGCGGTTATGGCGGCGCCGGCCCGCCCCGCGAACACGATACCGGTCAGCAACGGCCCGAGCTCGCGCACCGTACCGTAGGCCACGCTGCCGCCGATGAGGCCGGAGAATCCGAACTGCACGGCTTGCACCGCAGTTTCGAGCGAGATGACAAGGCCGGTGAAGCCCGACGTGAGCGTGATGATGGGCAACGATTGCACGATCAGGAAATAGGTCTGACGCACGACTTCGGATGGCCGGAAGCGCAGCGTGACGATATAACGGAACGTGTCGATGAGCAGCAGCGCCGCGCCGCCCGCGTATTCAAAAAAGCGCGTCGTCAGCGGGAACACGGGCGGCTTCGGACGCAAGGCAGCCAGCCGCATCAGTCCCCCAGCGCCTCCAAGAGCTCACGTGCGCCATCCCGGCGGCGCTGTGCCACCGCGTGCTCCGCCTGCAGGTTGTATTGCAGCTGGTAGAGATCGTCCAGCCGCCGGTCCACCGAACGCATGTCTTGCTCGGCCTCACGCTGCAGCACCCGGAAATAGCGCTGCGCTTCTCTACAGAAAACCGCGACCTCGGCCGGACCGGCGCCGCCCTCGAGCGCTTTGCGCGCGCGCATGAGCTTGCGATCGGTGATGTGGAAGCTATCGACCATCTGCAGCACGTTTTGGAGGTTCATTCAGCCGCCGGAAACCGCCTTTGCAGGCAGAGGCTTTTTGCCGAAGGCGGGCGCGTTGAAGGCCGCGAGCGCGTCGCGCTGGAGCTGGTTGATCCGGCTGATGCCGTCGTGCGCCAGCTGCAGCAGGCGGTCCAATTCGGGTTTCGAGAACGGCACCTGTTCGGCCGTGCCCTGTACCTCCACAAACCTGCCGTCGCCCGTCATGACGACGTTCATGTCCACCTCGGCACGCGAATCTTCATCATACGTCAGGTCCAGCAGCGCGGTGCTGCCGACGAAGCCCACAGACGTGGCGGCGAGCCAATCGACCACGGGCCAGCCGCGCAGCGTGCCGGCCTCGCGCATGTGCAAGAGCGCCAGGCACATCGCGACGAAGGCGCCGTTGATAGCGGTCGTCCGCGTGCCGCCATCGGCTTGGATGACGTCGCAATCGATCCAGATCGTCCGCTCGCCTAACGCCTGCATGTCCACGACCGAGCGAAGACTACGGCCGATGAGGCGTTGGATCTCGTGTGTCCGGCCGCCGATGCGCCCTTTGGCGGCCTCGCGCGGTGTCCGTTCCGCAGTCGAGCGGGGCAGCAGCGAATATTCGGCGGTCACCCAGCCGCTGCCGCGTCCTTTGAGAAATGGCGGGACCTTGTCTTCGATCGTCGCGGCGCACAGCACTTTGGTCTGGCCGGCCTCGATGAGGACCGAGCCTTCGGCGAACCGCAGGTAGCGCGTTCGCAGCTCGATCGGCCGCAGGGCATCGTAGGCGCGGCCGTCGCCGCGCTCAACCTGCGCCACTATTCGACCGTGACGGTCTTCGCGAGATTGCGCGGCTGGTCCACGTCGCAGCCCTTGTGGTCGGCGATCCGGTAGGCGAGCAAGTACAGCGGCACCGCGTTCACGATCGGCTGGACGAGATGGTGCGTGTGCGGCACGGTGAAGACGACGTCCGCGTTCTCGATCGCGGCATCGTCGTGCGGGTTGGCGATCGCGATGATGCGGCTGTTCCGCGCCTTGGCCTCCGACATGTTCGAGAGGATCTTCTCCTGCACCGGTCCGCGCGTCGCCAAGACGACCACCGGCACGTGCTCGTCGAGCAGCGCGATCGGCCCGTGCTTCATCTCCCCGGCAGCATAACCCTCAGCATGGATATACGAGATCTCTTTGAGCTTCAGCGCCCCTTCCAAGGCGATCGGGAAGTTCACGTGCCGCCCCAGGTAGAGCATGGTCTTCGCATCGGCGAGTCGCCGCGCGATGGGGGCGACCTCATCGTCGACGTTGAGCGCCTGATCGACGAGCGAGGGCAATTCGCGCAGCGCTTGGGCGAGCTCGCGCAACAGCCAGGGTTCCGCTGTGCCGCGCACCGCTGCCAGATGGATCGCGAGCAGCGCCATGTCGACGCACTGCGCCGTGAACGTCTTGGTCGCGGCCACGCAGATCTCAGGCCCGGCTTGCATGTAGAGCGTTGCGTCGGCCGCGCGCGTCAGCGCGGATCCGACGACGTTGCACACGGCCAGCAGCTTGGCGCCGCCCGCTTTGGCGACGCGGACCGCCTCGAGCGTATCCGCGGTCTCGCCGCTTTGCGAGAGCGCGATCGCCAGCGTCGAGCCATCGAGCACCGGGTTGGAATAGCGGAATTCCGACGCCAACTCGAGTTCGACCGGAAGCTTTGCGAGCGCGCGCAGCAAGTACATGCCGTACATCGCGGCATAGTAGGCGCTGCCGCACGCGAACATCGATACTTTGCTGACGCGGCGCAGCTCGTCGTCGCTGAGCTTCAACTGGCTGAGATCGACGTCGTTGGCATCGCTCAAACGGCCGAGCAGCGTGTCTTTGATGACCTTGGGTTGCTCGTACATCTCCTTGAGCATGAAATGTTTGAAGCCACCCTTTTCAGCGGAGTGGATATCCCAATTGATATTCGTGACCTCGCGGTCGACGGTCTGGCCGGCGAAGGTCGAGATGTGCGCGCCCTCGCGCGTCACCTCGACGACTTCGCCTTCTTGCACGATGAGCTCGCGCCGCGTGTAGTTCAAAATCGCGGGGATGTCAGAAGCGACGAAGGTCTCGCCGTCCCCCAGACCGATGATGAGCGGTGACGCGCCGTTGCGCGCGAACACGAGCCGGTCGGGGGAGTCCGCCGACAGCACGCCGAGCGCATACGCGCCCTTGACCAGCTTGAGCGTCTCGCGGACCGCGCTCACAAGATCGTCGCGGAACAGCTCCTCGAGCAGGTGCGCGACGACTTCGGTGTCGGTCTCGCTTGCGAAGGCGTGGCCGCGCGCCAGCAGCTGCGCGCGCAAGGTCGCGTGGTTTTCGATGATGCCGTTGTGGATGACGGCGATGCGCCGCTGGCAGTCGAGATGCGGGTGGGCGTTGCTGTCGGAAGGCCGTCCATGCGTGGCCCAGCGAGTGTGGCCGATGCCGACCGAGCCGGTCAGCGGGTGCTCGCGCAGCAGCTCTTCGAGGTTGCCGAGCTTGCCGACCCGTTTGGAGCCCAGGACCTGGTGGTCGTTGCCGACCGCCACGCCGGCGGCGGCGTAGCCCCGGTACTCGAGGCGGCGCAACCCATCCAGCAGGACGGTGACGACGTCACGCGGACCGACATAACCGACTATTCCGCACATCAGGTTGGTGTCTCCGAAGCAGGCGGGGGTGTGTGAAGCGCGCTTCGGCTGAACAGCCTAGCGACCTTGAGCCGTTCGGCCGTAAGTATGGCGTGCAATTGGGCAAGGGCGGTGTCGAGGCTATCGTTGACGATGCGGTACTCGAAGTCGGACATCGCCTCTTCCTCTTCTAGTGCGATCTGCAACCGCTCGACGATATCGCTTTGTGAATCGGAGCTGCGTTGTTCCAGGCGACGCTGCAGCTCTTGCTCCGAGGGCGCCGTCAAGAACACGAGCACCGCTTCGGGATACGCCGCTTTGAGGGCGCGTGCGCCGTTGACTTCAGGTTTCAAAATGATGTCGCGCCGCTGCTGCAAGGCATCATCGACTGAACGGCGCGGCGTGCCGTAGAGGTTCCCGGCATACTCGCGCGTCTCGAGAAAAAGGCCTGCGGCCTGATCGCGATTGAACTCGTCCCGGGTCCGGAAATGATAATGCACGCCTTCTTGCTCGTAGGGTCGGGGCGGTCGGGTCGTCACCGACACGCAGTACGCGATGTCGGGTTCGACCTGGCGCAGCCGATCGATGAGCGTGTCCTTGCCTGCTCCCGATGGTCCGGAGACGACGAGCAAAACGCTGCGGCGGCCGGCGGCGTCGCTCACGGCAATGCCTGGCCGGCTGTGCCGCAGTCATGACGCTTGACAGCTGGCTGGTCGCGCGGCTCGCGCGCGAACTGGAAGAACGCTTGCGCGGCGCCCGCGTCCAGGCGGTCGTCAGCAGCGAGACGCAGCTCACGCTGCACTGTTACCGGCGCGGCGCAAGCCACGCTTTGCGATGCACGCTCGAGCAGTCCAACCCCCTCGTGGCGGCCTACGCGCAGGAGGCCGAGCCAAAAGAAAAAGGCGCCGTCGGATGGGCCGCTGCCGTCGCTGCGCTGCTGCGAGGCTGCATCGTGGACGCCATCCATGCAGTGCCGAATGACCGAGTGATGTTCGTCGATCTCAGTTCTCGTTCGGCGTTTGGACTGCCTTCCATGACACGGGTCGTGCTCGAGTTGCAGCCGCGCAAAGCCAACCTGCTCGTGCTGCGCGGCGGCAATGACGACGTCTGGGTCATCGTGGCGGCCGCCAAACAATTCACGGCGCCGTCCGCGAGCCTGGAGGCCGCGCTGATGGAACCGGCACGCGACGTGTCGGTGGGGTCGCCGTACATCCTGCCGCCTGGCCGCCGCTCGGCCCTGGATCGGGCGCAGTTCCTGGTGCAGGTCGCCAAGACGCGTGCAGATGCATCCGCGTCCGCGCAAACGCAACGGGCTGCCCTGGCGCGACTGCTCGGCCTGTACGATCCGGCCTGCACGCCGCCGCTTGCGCGCGAGGTCGTGCATCGCGTGCATGCAAGCGACGCGGGCGGCGAAGCGTCAACCCCCAACGCGACTGCCGGTCGCGATCTGTTGGGCACATGGCAGCAGTTGCGTGAAGCGCTCGGCGCCGCCGAGGAACAAGAAGGTCCGCTCTACGCCTATGAGAGTGGCGCGAAACTGGTCGCCCTGCATCTTGTGCCGCTGCAGTGGCCGGGTGTGGTGGCGCGACGCGAAGCAAGCCTCAACGATGTCTGCGCGGCCGAGATGCGGCAACCGCGTTCGGCCGGCGATCGCGAGGCAGACGCACTGCGAAAGCGTCTGGCGACGATGCTGGCGCGCTGCGCAACCGAAGCCGCCGCGCTGCGGCGAGCGGCGGAAAAAGCGAGCGAAGCGGATGTGCTGCGTCACGCCGGTGAGTTGATCTTCTCGAACCTCGCCGACATCCCGGAAGGGGCGGCCGAGTTGATCGCGGGCACACAGCGCGTGCCGTTGGATGCGGGGCGCAGCGCCAAAGAGAATGCCGCGCAGTATTTCAAGCGCTACAAAAAGGCGCGCAGCGGGTTACCGCAGATCCAAGCCCGCCTAGGGACGCTCGAGGCAAACCGGGAGTATTGGGAGCAGCTCTCGTGGGAGCTGCAACGGCTACCGGAGCTTCCCGCGCCGGAACGGCAAGCAGTGATCGCCGAGTTGACGGCCGCAATCGGCGGCAAGCGCCGCGCCAGCGCTGCGCCGGCAAAAGGAAAACAGCCGGATCGGAAGATCGCGCTGAGCGACGGCGCGATCGCCTATGTCGGCCGCTCTCCCAAGGACAACGAACGGCTGACATTCCGCGTCGCCAGCGGCAATGACTACTGGTTCCACGCGCGCGGGATCCCGGGCGCGCACGTCATCGTGAAGACCAATGGCAGCGCGATCACGGACGTGCAGATCCGCGAAGCGGCGGAGCTTGCCGCCGGTCACAGCCGCGCCGCCACCGCGGGCGCCGCAGACGTCGATTACACCCAGCGCAAGCATGTGCGGCGCCACTCGAGCGGCCGACCAGGTCTTGTCTGGTACGATAACTTCAAGACGACGCGCGTCACGCTGCCCAGATCGTGAACGCGGATGGACCGGCGGCGCCACGCGCCCCGCAGCTGCTCAGAGCGATCGGTTTTGGTGCCGCGGTCGCGCTTGCGATCTGCAACGTCGTCGGTCAGGGAATTTTTCTCAAGGCCCGCGCGATGACGTGCGAGTTAGGCTCGCCCAAGCTCGTGATCCTGGCCTGGGTCGCGG
>JALYZS010000178.1 GCA_030948745.1 Vulcanimicrobiota bacterium
GTTGTGGGCCGGGCTGGTGCTGCTCGCAAAACCCACCGCACCCGCGCGCATGGCTTCGCGCACGATCTGCTGCATCTGCACGATTTCATCATCGGTCGCGGCACGCGTTGACGCATCTTTGCCCATCACATACGTACGTACTGAGGAGTGCCCGATATAAGCCGCGATGTTGACGGCGCTGCCTCGTCTGCGCAGTTGCGCCATGTACTGCGGAAACGTCTCAAACCCCCAGTCAATGCCCTGGCGCAGCACGTCCAACGACATGCCTTCCACTTGCGTGAGATTGTGCATGGTGATTTCGCGGTCGGCCGGTCTGCACGGCGCGATGGTGAAGCCACAGTTGCCGATGACGGCGGTCGTCACACCCAGGGCTGGTGAGGGACGCACATACGGGTCCCACGTGATTTGCGCGTCGAAATGGGTGTGGCTGTCGATGATGCCGGGCATCAGCGCCAACCCATCGGCCTCCACCACTTGAGTGGCTGGTTCAGAAAGACAATGACCGGTCGCTCTTATCTTTCCGTATTGAATCGCGACATCTTTGACAGCAGGCTCGGTTCCTGTACCGTCAAAGACGAGAGCGTTCCTGATGAGGAGATCAATCATGTGCTGTAAGTATCGGATCAGATCCGAATGCGATTCGCTTAAGCTCGTTCGTCTTGCGCTCGGTTGGGTTTATGTGATTCCGCCACCGCCAGACTCGGAACTCCCATGCCTGGCATCACAGTTCGCGACACGGCCTGAACGACCCTGGACACTCGCGCAAACGCGATGTCGGGAAATTTCACAGCCTCGACGTCGGGTATCGGCCGCGGCCGCAGGCCGCCCGCTTTGTGCCGCGGCTTGGCGTTCGCTCGAGGGCGCGAATTGTCTCGGCCGGTGGCGCGAAGGCCTCGACAGCGCCTTTCTTCACGACCTTGGCGTCGTGCGCCCGAACCTGGTTTTAACAGCAACGCGGGCCGCTTTTGCCGTACTTGCGCTCGATCGCCTGCGCGCAAAAATCACGCCGTGACAGAACCGGAGCGCCCGGATGGCGCGCCTCGGCGTGGGCCAGGTAGCGCTCGTAGTCCGGAATGCCGAACAGCTGCCGGCAAATCTGTCCAATGCCGCGCGCCTTCCCGGACACGACCTCCTTCGGTGCGCTGACCTCGCCCGACGTCGGAGCCGCCGACAGCGCTTCCAATTCCAAGGCCTTCATGTCATCACTCCTTGTGCGGGCCCGAGCGGCGGTATTTCGTGCGCCGTCGGGTTGGCCTGCTTCAACGCCTGCAGGCAGATCTTCGCCGCAAAAATACACATCGCGACAACCAGCAACACAAAAAAGCCGCAGACGACCGCGTCCAGGTAGTTGTTGAAAGCCACCCGCTGCATTTCGGCAATCGACTTGGCGGGTGCGAGCACCTTGCCCTCCGCGGCAGCTTCGCTGAACTTCCGCGCGAGCGCCAGGAAGCCTATGCGCGAATCGCTGTGGAAGATCTTCTCGACGCCGGCGGTGAGCGTGGTGACCAGCAGCCACGCCGTCGGCACGAGGGTGACCCAGACATAGCGCTCGCGTTTCATCTTCACCAGCACGCTGGTGCAAAGAAGCAGCGCGATGCCGGCCAGCATCTGGTTGCCTACGCCGAATAGTTGCCAGAGCGTGTTGATGCCTCCCAGCGGATCGATCACGCCTTGATAGAGGAAGTAGCCCCACAAGGCGACGCACAGGCCGGTTCCGACAAGGTTCGCGGGCAGAAACTCGGTGTTGCCCATCGGCTTGTACACGTGCCCGAGCATGTCCTGGATCATGAAGCGGCCCACGCGCGTGCCCGCATCCACCGCGGTCAGGATGAACAAAGCCTCGAACAGGATCGCAAAGTGATACCAGAACGCCTCCATCGACTTGCCGCCCATCGCCTGCGCGAGGATTTTCGCCATGCCCACCGCCAGGGTCGGCGCGCCGCCGGCGCGCGACAGGATCGAGTTTTCGCCGATGTCCGCCGCCGTCTGGTTGATCATGTCGGGGGTGATCGTGAATCCCCAGCTGGAAATGACCTGGGCAGCGTTCTGCGCAGTGGTGCCGATGACGGCGGAAGGCGAGTTCATCGCGAAGTAGATGCCCGGATCAAGGACGCATGCCGCGGTCAGCGCCATGATCGCCACGAAAGACTCCATCAGCATGCCGCCGAATCCGATCAGCCGCATGTGCGATTCCTTCTCGACCATCTTAGGTGTCGTGCCGGAGGAGATGAGCGAATGGAAGCCCGACACCGAGCCACAAGCGATGGTAATGAACAGGAACGGAAACAGTGCCCCGGAAAACACCGGCCCCGTCCCGTCGATGAAACGGGTCGTCGCCGGCATGGCCAGCGGCGGCGCGACGTAATAAATGCCGATCGCCAACGCGAGAATGGTTCCGATCTTGAGGAACGTGCTGAGGTAATCACGCGGCGCCAGCATCAACCACACGGGCAGGCTCGAGGCGATCGCGCCGTAAAGGATGAGCGCCCACGCCAGCTGCGGCCCGTCCAATGTGAACATTGGCCCCCAGGTGGGGTCATTCGCCACCGCCCGCCCGTAGATGAGCGCGGTCATCAACAGCGCGATGCCGATCACCGAGGCTTCCCCCACGCAGCCCGGGCGGATGAAGCGCATGTACACGCCCATGATCAGCGCGATCGGAATGGTCGCGGCGATGGTGAACAATCCCCATGGGCTGCCCGTGAGCGCCTTGACCACGATGAGGCTCAGGACGGCGAGGATAATGATCATGATGGCGAGCACACCCACCAGCGCGATCGAGCCGGCCGTGGGCCCAAGTTCCATTTTGATCATTTCGCCTAGCGACTTGCCGTCGCGACGGACCGACGCGAACAATACGATGAAGTCCTGCACCGCGCCCGCGACTACGACCCCGGCAAGAATCCACAGCGTGCCGGGCAGGAAGCCCATCTGCGCCGCGAGCACCGGGCCGACCAGCGGGCCGGCGCCGGCGATCGCCGCGAAGTGGTGTCCAAACAGCACCCACCTGTTGGTGGGAACGTAATCCATCCCGTCGTTGTGGCGCTCAGCCGGCGTCTGCCGCGTGTCGTCGAGCCCCAGGACCTTGTCGGCGATAAATTTGCTATAGAACCGATAGGCAATGAAATAAACGCAGACCGCCGCGGTCACCAGCCACACCGCACTGACGTTTTCGCCACGGCCCAACGCGAGCGCGGCAAAAGAAAACGCGCCGACGATGGCTATCACCGGCCACAGCAGGCGGGGCGCGATCTTGTTCATGACACTTCCTCCGGTTGGTCCAACGCTGGAAAATGGATTCCACAGCACCGTAAATCGCGTGAGGCAAGCCAGTTGGTTTTGGTTTGGAGGCCGCCGCGTCGTCTTCGAACGCGGAAATCAGCTTAAACCCGCGCCTCGATACACGCAAGGCAGAGCGGCGTAACGCGGCTGCGACACGTGTTTTCCCTATAGCGGCCACCTCGACTCGGTGCCGTCTGTTACTTTGCACCGAAAATTGTGGCGCTTTTTGAAGATGCCATCTGGAGGCCGCTTGGCGAACCGGGCAGGGTCATCACGTCGCCGACGTTAATCAGGATGCGCGGCGTCGGAATGCCGTGCTTGCGAAGCGCCCGCTCGGCGAACTTCAGCTCGCCGGCCAGTTCTGGGATGCCGCCAGTTCCAAGGACGCTTACCTTCCTTAGTCCTTCCTCAAAAGGTGTGGTCTACGGCAGGCCGGACGCTGTCCGGCCTGCAGGGAAACGCGGCAGCCCGTCTCATGCGATGTCGAAACGGTCGAGATTCATCACTTTTGTCCACGCGGCCACGAAGTCCCCAACAAACTTCTTCTCGGCGTCGGCAGCAGCATAAACCTCAGCGATCGCGCGTAACTGCGCGTTCGAGCCGAAGATCAGGTCGACGCGCGAGGCGGTCCATTGCAGTTCACCCGTCTTACGGTCGCGCCCTTCGTACTGCTCCCTAGCGGCCGAAACAGGGTTCCACTCCGTGCGCATGTCAAGCAGGTTGACGAAAAAGTCGTTGCTCAACGTGCCCGGCGTGTTGGTGAAGACCCCGTCCCGCGTCTGACCGACATTGGCACCCAGCACCCGCAGGCCACCGACGAGCACAGTCATCTCTGGGCCCGTCAACGTCAGCAGTTGCGCCCGGTCGATCAGCAGTGCCTCGGCCGGTACGCTGTAGCGCGTCTTCTGGTAATTCCGAAAGCCGTCTGCGATCGGCTCGAGCGGAGTGAACGAGTGCACGTCGGTCTGCTCCTGCGAGGCGTCCGCACGCCCTTGAGCGAAGGGAACATTGACCTCGTGACCGGCGTTCCTGGCCGCTTGCTCCACGCCTGCGTTACCTGCCAGCACGATCAGGTCGGCCAAAGACACCTTTTTACCGCCGGACTGCGTGGAATTGAAATCT
>JALYZS010000240.1 GCA_030948745.1 Vulcanimicrobiota bacterium
GAGCTAATCCCCCGCCAAATTTAAGCTTTCCGCCGTTCCGAAAACGTTCCTTCGCGTTTAGTGGAGTTGCGCCGTGCCTTGGCCCGCGATTGCGTTGTTCACGGTCATGATGAGCGTCACCGGACCAGAGTACGGCCCTTTGAGATTGAAGAACATGACCCCCTTGGCAGACGCGCCTGGGTCGATCGTGTCTGGCGTGCACGAGACGTCTGCACTAGAGTCGACCGGAATCGTCGAATCGTCGGACAGCCGAATCGAAAACTCACTCGCGTCGCATAAGAGCGGATCGCTGCCCGTATTCTTGAGGTCGAATCCTAAGCGCAAAACCGGCGCGGCACTGGAGGTCACCGCGACATCGCTGAAAGTGAATTTCGCGATCGACGGGCCGTTCGCCATGGGCGATGCGGGCGCAGCGGGCTCAATGCTCGCATTGGTTGCCGCATCGGTCGTCGTCGTATTAGAAGAATTCGAGGTCGTCGTTTGGTCTTTGTGGCTGCAAGCGCTGACGAGTAGCGCGGCCGCCACCATTATGCCGACATATCGTTTGGCCATGATCGCCTCGCTCGGGATGGTGTGCTTCGGCTGGCTGATTCAAAGCTAGGCCGCTGATTCCCCGCGTTGCGCCGCGGGAATGGCTTCCGAGCGCACGAATCTGCCGAGACCGGAAAGGAAGCGGTACCGTGATCTCCAGCGTAAACCCGGCGACGGGCCAAACCATCAAAGAATTCCCCACGTTGAGCGATGCTCGGATCGAGGAGGCCCTCGCGTCCTCCCAAGCGGCTTTCGAGCGCCACCGGCGTACAAGCTTCAGCGAGCGCGCCGGGTGGCTGCGCCAAGCAGCCGATGTCTTGGAGCGTGAAAAGCGCGAGCTTGGCACGCTCGCGACGTTGGAGATGGGAAAGCCGCTGCGCCAGGCGATCGCCGAAGTCGAAAAATGCGCCTGGGTCTGTCGCTTCTACGCCGATCATGCGCCGGAGTTCTTGGCCGACGAACCCGTCATCACCGACGCACGCGAGAGCATGATCCGCTATCAGCCGCTCGGCGTCGTGCTCGCGATCATGCCCTGGAATTTTCCCTACTGGCAGGTCTTTCGTTTCGCGGCGCCCGCCCTGATGGCGGGCAACGTCGGGCTGCTCAAGCACGCCTCGAACGTGCCGCAGTGCGCGCTCGCGATGCAGTCGGTGTTCGAGCGCGCGCACTTCACCAAGGGCGCCTTTCAAGCGTTGCTCGTGGGCAGCGATAAGGTCGAAGCATTGATCCGCGACGGGCGCGTGCGGGCCGTGACGCTCACCGGCAGCGAGGCGGCCGGCAAGAGCGTGGCAGCTCAGGCGGGGCGGGAGATCAAAAAAACGGTGCTCGAGCTGGGAGGGAGCGACCCCTTCATCATCATGCCGAGCGCCGATCTCAAGCAAGCGGCCTCGGTCGCCACTCAGGCCCGGGTGCAGAACAACGGTCAGTCCTGCATCGCGGCAAAGCGCTTCATCGTCGCAGAGGAGGTCGCCGACGAATTCCAATGGCTCCTGACCGAGCGCTTCAAAGCGCTTAAAGTCGGCGACCCCATGGAAGACGATACCGATGTGGGGCCACTCGTGAATGAGAGCGGTCTCAAAGCCCTCGACGAACAGGTCCATTCCTTAGTCGCGAGCGGTGGCAAGGTCTTGACCGGCGGCAAACGCATGCAGCGCGTTGGCTATTTTTACGAGCCGACGATCGTCGCCGGCGTGCCACCTGAATCACCTGCTGCGAAAGAAGAGATCTTTGGGCCGGTGGCGACGCTGTTCCGCGCGCGTGACGCTCAAGCCGCGATCGCGATCGCGAACAGCACCACGTTCGGCCTGGGCTCAAGCGTCTGGACGAACGACCAAGCCGAGCGCGAACGCTTCATCGACGAGCTCGAGGCGGGTTCGGTCTTCGTGAACGGCATGGTGAAATCGGATCCACGCCTGCCCTTCGGCGGCGTCAAGGCCTCGGGTTACGGGCGCGAGCTCAGTGTCGCCGGCATTCGCGAGTTCGTCAACGTGAAGACCGTATGGATCGGACCGGCAAAAGATGGCGCTTCAGCGGCGCCGCACGCCGAATGACCGGGTTGGGTGCTCGCTCCTGTCAGGAGAATCTGGCGGCGATCGCCCGTGCCACCGAACGAATTGCGGTCTCGGCCGCATCCACCCCCTGCGCGGTTTGGCAGAACACTGCGACCGCAAAGCTGCGTCCGCGTGGCGAGGAAATCAGGCCGGCGTCATTGGCGGCATTTTCGTAGGTTCCAGTCTTATCGGCGACACTCCAGCCTGACGGCAAACCTGCGCGCAGCCGGCGAGCGCCGGTTTGGGTTTGGCTCATCCAGCGAAGCAGCAATCTCGTTGAGTCGTTCGAAAGCGGCGATCGGTATGCCAAGCGGGCGATGAGCCCGGCGACGGCGGACGGCGTCGCACCGTCGGTTGCGATGATGGTGGGAGTGGCACGCGACGGCAGGTCCCGCTCCGTATGCGCAACACGAATATCGCTGAAGCCGATCGTGCGCATATAGGCCGTCACCCTTGGCGGCCCGCCGACTGCGGTGGCGAGAAGGTTCGCAGCGGTGTTGTCGCTCTCGCTGATCGCGAGGCTGCAGAGAGCCTCTACCGTCACCGCGCCGCCGTTCGGATACTGGTCCGCGATAACGCTGTGATGCACTGCAAGATCGCCGCGACCGAAGCGGATCAGGCGCTCCAACCTTTCGCGATGCCGATCGATGCGCGCCAGGACCGTCATGACGAGTGCGAGCTTTTGCACACTCGCAAGCGCGAAACGCTCCTTCTCGCGGTACAGCATGCGACCGGGACCCAGCACTTCGACTGCCGCTACGCCGAGACGTCCGTTGATGCGGCGTTCAAGGGTTTTGAAAACCGAATCGGTCCAAGTTGTCGCTCTTTCAACTCGCGCAATTCCAATGGTCGCGAACGCCGCCACGCCCGAGATTACAAAAACGCTGCGCTGCATGCGCGTGAAGTTCGAAAGGCCGCAATGGTCGCCTTCCGCATGCGCACTTTCGCGCGGGCCACGGGTAAGGGGCAGTTAGGGTTGCGCGCGAAGCCATCTAGATGTCACGCCGGCGCGAGGTACAAGTAGGAGGGGAAAAGTCCGCGTCCCTACCCACTGGCACGGTTACGTTTCTTTTCACCGACATCGAGGGAAGCACGGAGCGCTGGGAGGCGCACCGCGAAGCGATGCAAGCCGCTCTGCGACGCCATGACCGGCTGTTGCGAACGATCATCGAGCGCCATGGGGGCTACGTCTTCAAGACGGTGGGCGACGCTTTCTGCGCAGCCTTCGGTCAGGCGCCCGAGGCTGCGCTTGCGGCCGTCGACCTGCAACGCGAGATGGCCGCGGCAGACTTTGTCGCCGTGGGCAATTTGCGCGTGCGGGCAGCGCTTCATACTGGCCAGGCGGAGGAGCGTGACGCCGACTATTTCGGCCCAGCGGTCAATCGAGTCGCCCGCCTTCTCGCCATCGGTCACGGGGGGCAGGTCCTGATCTCGAGCGCCACGGCGGAGCTCGTCAGAACCGAACTTCCTGACGAGTTAGCGTTGCTTGACCTTGGGACGCACCGCCTCAGGGGATTGAGTCATGAGGAGCGTGTCTACCAGCTCTTGGCGCCTGGTCTGGCAAACGAATTTCTGCCGCTCACGTCGCTGCGGGAGCTGCCGAACAATTTGTCCGCCCAAACAACGACCTTCCGCGGCCGCGAACATGATCTCGAGCAGCTCAACGGTCTGTTGC
>JALYZS010000267.1 GCA_030948745.1 Vulcanimicrobiota bacterium
GTTGTGCACCATCTTCACGAAATGACCCGAACCCACCGGGCCAACGCGCAAGTAGCCGTCCTTGGGAGCAAGCGTCAAGAAGATCGGTTCCAACCGTTGGCACACGGCCTCCTCGCCGCCGACCATCAGGCAATAGCCGACCTTCAGCCCCCAAATGCCGCCCGAAACGCCGGCGTCGACGAAGTGGATGCCCTTGCCGCCCAGCTCGTGTGCTTGCGCCTGCCCCTCTTTCCAATACGAATTTCCGCCGTCGATCACGACGTCATCGCGCTGCAGCAGCGAACCCAACGCGCTGATGGTGTCTCGTGTCGGCGGTCCCGCCGGAACCATGACCCACACCGCGCGCGGCGCGGGCAGCGCTTTCACCAACTCCTCGAGCGAAGTGCAACCGGTCGCGCCGCTGGCGGCGCTGGCTTTGACCGCGTCCGCGCTGCGATCGAACGCGGCGACCTCGTGGCCGCCTTGCAACAGACGCTCGACCATGTTGGCGCCCATACGTCCCAGACCGACCATCCCGATGTGCATGTCTCTATCCCTTCGTGCCGGCCGTCGCCGTCAAACGCGTAGCCAAATCGGTGAGCGTACGGCGCAAGGATGCCAAGCCGGCATCGATGTCGGCGCCGAGATCGATGCGGATGACGCGCCGCCCGTGGGCTTGTAACGATTGCAGATCGCCGAGCGCCTGCGCATCCTTGAGCGTGGCGAAGTCGAAGGGCTGGTCCGGTATCGGCAACGTCAGCGTATCCCCGCCGATGAGCTGCACGAAGAAGCCGGTGTTCGGACCGCCTTTGTGCAGTTGACCGGTCGAGTGCAGGAAGCGCGGGCCGTAACCGAGGGTCGTCGCGGCCTTGCTCGCATCGCGCAACATCGCACGCAAATGCTGCAGCATCTCGGTGCGTTGCGGTGTCTCTGCGATGAATGCCGCCAGCGCGATGTAGTCGCCCTGCTTGACCGCCGCAAAGGCGGACGCGATGCCTTTTCCGTCCGATGGACTCAACGCGGCAGGCGCGTCGCCGTCCGTTCGCGCTGCGAGGATGCGATCGGTGTTGTCTTTGCTCTCTTTGACATTTGGCTCGTCGAACGGATCGATGTCGAGCAGCGCGCCGATGGTCGCGGTGGCGAACTCCCAGCAGAAGAACTCCTCGCCCAGGTCGAGCTCGTCACGCAGCGTGATCTGCACGACCGGATGGCCGGCCTTTTCCAGCGCCTCGCGGCGGCCGTTGAACGACTCGTCGCCGGACAGCTGCAGGAACACGAACACGCGGTCCGCCCCGTACGCACCCGGGTCGCCGAGGGGCTCATCGGCCACAGGGATCAGGCCCTTGCCCAGCTTCCCCGTGCTTTCCGCGATGAGCTGCTCGAGCCATAGCCCCAGGCTGGCGATGCGCGGCGATGTGAGCAGCGTGACCTTGTCTCGGCCGTGCCGCAGCGCGCTTTGCGCCAGCGCGACACCCAAGGACACGGCGGGATGTTCGACCGCTTTCACGCCCGCCGCACACGCAGCCAGCATGAGTTGCGCACGGCGCAACAACCCCGCCACGTCATAGCCTGCCAAAGCCGCAGGGACGATGCCGAAATATGATAGCGCGGAATAGCGTCCGCCGATGTCGGGCGGGTTGAGGAACACGTGGCGCACGCCGCGCTGCTCGCCCAGCTGTGCCAGCGGCGTGCCGGGATCGGTGATATACACGAACTGAACCGCCGCACGCGCAGCGTCACCGCCCGCGGCGGCGACCGCCTTGGTGAAGAAGTATTCGCCGAACGAGCGGCTCTCAAGCGTTGTGCCCGACTTGCTCGCTTCGATGAACAGCGTATGCGGAAGATCGATGCTCTTCTCAAGACGCGCGATCGCCTCAGGCACGGTGCTGTCGAGCACGTGCAGCTCCGGAAACCCCTTGCGCTTGCCGAAGGTCTGGCGGAGCACGATAGGGCAAAGGCTGCTGCCGCCCATCCCCAGCAGCACGACATGGCTGAAGTTTTCATGCCGCACGTCGTCGGCGAACTTGATGAGCTCGTCCAGGCTGCCTCCCATTCGTTCGGCAACGGTGAGCCAGCCGAGGCGGTTCTTGATGATTGCGGCGACGGCGGGATCGGAACCCACGCTCCACACGCTCGGGTCGTGCTGCCATAGG
>JALYZS010000268.1 GCA_030948745.1 Vulcanimicrobiota bacterium
GCGTAGAGGTGCTGCGGAAAGGAATGCGCCTGATCCCACTCGCTCGCGTGCGGCACGATGTGGCGTAGCGCGAAGGCGGCGACCATGTCGCGGATCGCCTTCTGCTCGTCGCTGAACTCAAAATGCATGTGAGGACATGCTGTTCATGAGTATGTGTAAAACCCCCGGCCTGACTTTTTCCCCAAGTACCCGGCGGCTACCATTTTCTTGAGCAGCGGGCACGGCCGGTATTTCGGGTCGTTGAAGCCGTCATACAGCACTTGCATGATGGCGAGGCAGGTGTCGAGCCCGATGAAATCCGCTAGTTCGAGCGGCCCCATGGGATGGCGCATGCCGAGCTTCATGACGGTGTCGATCGCCTCCACGCTGCCGACGCCTTCCATGTGCGCGAACATCGCCTCGTTGAGCATGGGCATGAGGATGCGGTTGCTCGCAAAACCTGGGTAATCGTTGATCTCGACCGCCGTCTTGCCCATCTGCTCCGCGAGGCTTTTGGTCGCTTCGAAGGTGGCCTGCGACGTCGCCAGCCCGCGTACGATCTCCACCAGCGTCATGACGGGCACGGGGTTCATGAAGTGCATGCCGATGACTTTGTCTGCACGCCGCGTCACGGCCGCCAGTTCGGTGATGGAGATGGATGACGTGTTGCTCGCGAGGATCGCCTGCGTGGGCATCGCTGCATCGAGACGCTGCAAGATGTCTTGCTTGATCGCGAGGTTCTCAGTCGCAGCCTCGATCGCGAAGTCTGCATCAACAGCGCTCAACGCCGCTTGGGGCGTCACGCGCCCGAGCGTCCCAGCGGCCTCGTCCTTGGCAAGGCGGCCTTTGTCGACGGCCCGATCGAGATTGCGCTGGATGACGTCAAACCCGCGCCGCACCGCATGCTCGTCAACATCGTTGAGGAGCACGGTGTTGCCGGCTTCGGCACACACCTGAGCGATGCCGCTGCCCATCTGGCCGGCGCCGACCACCACAACTCGCATGCCCGCGCATTCGTCCTGGTGCAGCGACCGCGCCTGTCGCAAGAAGGGCCCGGGCGCGGCAAAAAAAGAGGCCGCCGAAGGGCGGCCGCAGCGCGCTTTGTCGATCGACTACCTTAGGTTGACACCTAGCTCGCGGGGTCTCTGCGAGCCGGTTATCCCGGCGGCGGCGCACGCCGGATCTCCGCAGAACCGGCCGCCCAATGCTCGAAAGCCAAAGCGCCTTAGAAGAATATCACCTGCCCCCGAACGGTTCAATGCTACATCTGTTCGGGGGCCTTTTAACTTCGTCCCCGGCTTCGGAATTGTTGCCGGCCTGGGAAGATGGTTGGGGCCGCGGCTGCCCGCAACCGTGCTTTGTCCTACAAAGCAGACCAACTTACAGGCCGAGCGTGTACCCGCGCAGAGGCCCGGTCTTGAGAATAACAAGCACGACCATTAGTAGGAAGTAGGATAAAGTGATCACCTCGGCGCGCAGGAGGACCTCGCGACGCCAAAATCCCTGCTGCTCCTGCTTCTTGAGCGGCCGGGCAGGAACGATGCGCGGCACCTTTTCCTTATACAGGCGGTATGGCTTCCCGAACTGTCCCTCAAGATATGCTTCTTCCAGCGGTATGATGGTCGCATAGACGCCCACGACAAGTGCGGCGACAACCACGAGCATGAGCAAGGTAGCTGCAAGCCCCGAGGCCCCCGAAAACGCGATCCAAAAGCCGAGCGCGATGATCGTGTTGCCGACATAGAGCGGGTTGCGCATGCGGCTGTAGGGACCGGCGGTGACGAGCGTGGGGGCCGTGACGATGTCCGCGCGTGTGGTCACGCCCGAGTAGCCGACCGCCCAGATACGCACGAGTTCTCCGCAGACGGCCACCGCTATGCCGACGATCGCGCTTTCCAGCGTAGGGCGACCGAACGCGAGCAGCACCACGGCGATCGGCACGAGAAGCAGCCCGCGATTTTTGAAGACCAGCCGCTGCCAGGCGGACGGGTTCTTGTTAGCCATAGTATGCGAGCATATCCCGTAGCGTTCGTTCGAATCCGATCTCGGGCTGCCAGCCGGTGTCGCGCTGCAGCCGCGACGCCTCGCCGAGCAGACGCGGGGTCTCGACGGGGCGGAGCAGCGACTGATCGACGACGACCTCGACTGCGATGCCGGCGAGCGCCATCAGGTCGTCGAGCACGCGCTGCATGCTGTATGCCTTACCGCTACAGACATTGTAGACCGCACCGCTTGCGCCGCGTTCCAGCAACAAGACATAGGCGCGCACGACATCGCGTACGTCGGTGAAATCCCGCTCCGGTTGAAGGGCGCCCACCCGGATTGGTGGAGTTTGCCGATGGTGCTGCACGTCGGCGACTTGCTTGGCGAAGGCTGCGATCGCGAACTTCGGGCTCTGACCCGGACCGGCATGGTTGAACGAGCGGGTGACGACCGCGTCGCACCAGCCGCTGCTGGCATATTGCCTCACCATGACTTCCGCGGCGGCTTTGGACGCGGCATACGGATTGCGCGGCTCCAGCGGCGTCTCTTCGCGCAGCGGCATCGCCTCGGGTGGCTTAGGGCCGTACGCATCGGCCGACCCCACGAACAGCAAGCGCGCGTCGGGCGCTCCAGCGCGACACGCTTCTAACACGTTGAGCGTGCCAAGCAAGTTGGTCTCGATCGTTTGCGCAGGCGCGGACAAGCTCTCCGGCACCGCGGATTGTGCGGCCAAGTGGAACACCTCATCCGGCTTCGCCGCATCGATGATCCTCTTCAGCCCTTCCGCATCGCCCAGATCGAAACGCTGCCAGCGCACACCGGACGCCGCTTCGTGTGAAAGCGTAGTGAGCGCCGGCATGGCAGCACGGATGAGCCCTGTGACTTCATCGCCGCGCGCGAGCAGCGCCTGCACCAACCACTGGCCCACAAAGCCATCTGCGCCCGTGATCGTGGCTCGTTTCAAGCGCCGTCGCGACGCAAACGGTCGAGATCAGCATCGACCATGCCCTGGATCATCGCCTGAAACGACGTCGACGGCGCCCAGCCCAGTTGCGTTTTTGCTTTGGCCGCGTCTCCCACCAAAACATCCACCTCTGCCGGGCGCAGGAACTCTGCATCCGTGACGACGTGTTTGCGCCAATCCAAACCGACGTGCTCGAAGGCGATCTCGACGAGCTCTTGCACCGTGCGCGCCTCTCCAGTCGCGATGACGTAATCGTCCGGGGTCGCTTGTTGCAGCATGAGCCACATGGCGCGCACGTAGTCGGGCGCGTGGCCCCAATCGCGCCGGGCCTCAAGGTTGCCCATGCGCAACTGCGTCGCTTTGCCGAGCTTGATGCGCGCGGCGCCGTCGGAGACCTTGCGCGTCACGAACTCCAGGCCGCGCCGTTTCGATTCATGGTTGAACAGAATGCCGGAGCACGCGAACAGATCGTACGACTCGCGATAGTTCACCGTGATCCAATGGCCGAAGACCTTCGCGACGCCGTAGGGGCTGCGCGGGTAGAACGGGGTCCGCTCCGTCTGCGGGGTCTGCACGACCTTGCCGAACATCTCGCTGCTCGAAGCTTGATAGAAGCGTGCATCCGGCTTCACCGCCCGCATGGCCTCGAGCATTCTGCCCACGCCGACCGCGGTGAATTCCGCCGTGAGCACGGGTTGCGACCATGACGTCGGCACGAAACTCTGCGCTGCGAGGTTGTAAATCTCGTCCGGCTTCGCACTGCGGATCGAGGAGGCCAGCGAATGTTCGTCGAGCAGATCGCCCGACAACAGCGTGACCTTGTCGACGATGTGCGCGATGCGGTCGAAGGAGTTCGTGCTCGATCGCCGCGTCATGCCGAAGACGCGGTATCCCTTTTCGAGCAGAAACTCCGCGAGATAGGAGCCGTCCTGACCGGTGATACCGGTGATCAAAGCGCGCTTTGCCATCCCGCTTGCCTTTCGTTGCGGCGTGAACGGGCGTCCTTGTCGCGCAGCTAAATACCCGCGGGCGGTCCTTGCTCGACGGTGCGCTCGTTCGCGAAGGCGACGATGCCGATACCGACGAGTGCGATGATGCCGCCGAGCGCGGTCACGAAGGGAATCGCCTCATGCAGGAACAGCCGGGCAAACGACGCGGTCATGATCGGCTGTGAGAGAAATGAGACCGCCACGACGACCGCCGGCATGACACCGAGGGAGCGCGAGACGAGCGTGTGGCCCACCACGGTCGCCACCAACGCAAGCGCGAGACACACGAGCACGTCATGCGAACTGATGCGCAACGGCGCGTGCAAGGCCCCGAGCATGAGCCACAAGCAGACTGCGCAGGCGGCATAGACGACGCCCGCATAGCGCAAAGTGTCCACACGCTGCCGCACGTGGCGTCCGAGCAACAGGTAGCCGGTTTCGGCGAAGGCGGCCGACAAAGCAAGTGCGTCCCCGATCAGGGCTCGGCCCGAAACATGGACGTCGCCCGCGGTGATCACAACGGCGCCGCACGCGGCGACGGCCATGCCCGCGATCATCACGATTGTGGGGCGCTCGCGCAAAAAGATCGCGCCGAAGATGGCCACAAGGATCGGATCCATGCTCACGAGCAGCGCCGCGCTTGAAACGCTCGTGAACTGCAGGCTCCAAGCCCACAACCCCACGTCGAGCGCGAACAGCGTTCCGGAGAGCGCGGTCGCCACGAGATCAGCTCGCTGGAACGTAGATTGGCGTTGCTGATTGGAAGAACCGCGCGAGATCCAAAGCAACGGCAGCATCAGGGTCGTGGCCATCGCCATCCGATAGGCCACGATCGTGATCACCGGTGCGCTTGCGAGTTTGTAAAAGACGCCGGCCATGGCGAGACCGGCAATCCCCAGGGAGAGGAGCGCGTAGCGTCCATACATTCTTCGAGGTGCGGGTAGGTTCACGAGTGTTGGGCGTCGAGCGGATCGCTTTTTAGGTGCATGTTTTCAGCGCATTAACAGCGCTGCAATTGAGGGCTGCGGCGTGAGCATCCATTGCGGAACTCAGGAGTACGATGGGGATTAGCGTGCGGCGCGCTCTTTTGCGCGGCGTTCCGCGCGCTGCCGGTAACGCGTCTCTGCCTCGGTGTAGCGTTGCCGCTCCTCATCTGTTTCAGCGATGAGGGGCGGCACGGTCACGGGGTTGCAGCGGTCGTCGAGCGCGACGAAAATCAACAAGGCGCTCGCGACGAGTTTGCGTTCACCCGTCTGCAAGCGCTCGGTTTCGATCCGCACCCCGACCTCCATCGAACTGCGATGCGCGTAGTTGAGCGCCGACTTGAGCACCACCATGTCGCCGACGTGCACTGCGTTGAGGAAATCTAGTCGATCGATGCTCGCTGTGACGCAGATCCGGCCGGAGTGGCGGATCGCCGCGGCAGCGGCCGCTTGGTCGGCGAGCTTCATGATGACGCCGCCGTGGATGTTGCCCATGGGGTTGGTGTCGGCGACTTCGACCAACGTCGCAAGTTCGGTGGCCGAGGCAGCGACGGTTTTCCCCGGCGCTTGACGGCCGGTTAACGATTCCTGCATAGGGCGGGCCTTCGGGGCGCCAAACGCGAACCCCCCGGCGAAACTTTTCAGCCGTCTTAAGGTACATTAATGCACGGAGGTTCCACGATTTTACAGGTGGCGGATGAGGCTCTCGTAGCCCGCGTCCTGTCTGGGGACGGCAACGCCTTTGCGCCCCTCGTGGAACGGCACAAACGAGGTATCGTGAACTTCATCCATGCAGTGGTGCGCTCAAGCGAAGACGCCGACGACCTGAGCCAGGAGACGTTCCTGCGCGCCTACGCGCATTTGCGAACGTTCAACCCGCAGCTGGCCAAATTCTCGACCTGGCTCTACCAGATCGCCCGCAACACCGCCCGGACCCACCTCGCCAAAGACCGGCGCCGGCCGCCCACCGAAGACTTGTACGAAGACGAGACCCTCGACCAGAAGCTCCCCGACCAGCGCACCGATGCGGCCCCCGAAGAACGGCTGCTTGCGGCCGACGACGAACGATCGCTACGCGCCGCCTTGTTGAACATCCCCG
>JALYZS010000300.1 GCA_030948745.1 Vulcanimicrobiota bacterium
GTCGTGTGCAGGCTGGGATCGACGCCGAGAACTCTCATTTGCCGCCCACGATGAGGTTGACGGCGGTGTTGCCCGGCGGCAGCGTTGCGCCAGGCTCGGGCTCCGTGTTCGATACCTTCGCGTTCGCCGGGCTTCCAGGCAGCATGGTGACGTGATCGACATGGTAGCCGGCTTTTTCAAGAGCTGCGCGGGCTTCGTCAACGCTCATGCCGACGACGTTGGGCACGGGAACGGCCGCGTTGGCGCTGGCTGATGCCGCCGGGATGGGGCTGACTTGTCCAGGCTGCGCCGCTGGCGCGGTCGCGACGACGACGTCGACGGCGGATCCCTGCGGCGCTTGCGCGTTTGCAGCCGGGTCCTGGCTGACCACGGTGCCCGGGCTTGTATCGCTGACCACCGCCTGCGCGACTTTCCCAAGCGTGAGTCCCGATTGCTCAAGCGCGGCACGCGCGTCGTTGACGCTCGTGCCCACGACGCTTGGAACCGTGATCGCATTGGGGCCACCGGACACATCGGCGCTGACGGTCGCACCCGGCTGCACGGTCGAGCCGGCAGCAGGATCTTGGTCGATGACCGTGTGCGCCGGGATGTCTACGCTCGTCATCGCGTTGGGTTGGAACTTCAGCCCCAGCTTGGAAAGCGCAGCGCGCGCATCGCCTTCGTTGAGCGAGATGATGTTGGGCACCCGTACTGTTTGCGGCCCTAAGCTTTGGCTCAGCGCCACGGTGCTGCCCTTGGGGGCGCCTGTATCGGGGCCGGGGTTTGCCTGGGCGACGAGTCCCTGGTGCACGAAGCTAGAATGCACCGCCTTGCCGACGCGCACGCTAAACCCAGCGGCCTGCAAGATCGCGGTGGCGGTCTTGAGGTCCTTGCCGATCACGTCTGGGACGCGGACGCGCTCCGGGCCGGCGCTGAGGTATAAGATGATAGCATCGCCCGGCCTGATCGGCGCCGCAGCTGCGGGTTGGGAGCCGTCCACCAGGCCGGCGGGCGTGACGCTGTCGGCGCGCTGGCGGAAGGTAACGCTGTCCACGCCTATCGCGTGCAACGCGGCGATCGCATCGACTTGCGATTTACCGCCTAGGTCGGGGACGCTGAGATCTTGCGAAGCTGCTTTGCGGGCCGCGAAGACCAGCGCGAGGATGACGATGAGTGCGAGCGCGCCGGCGGCCCATCCGAGGGCACGTCGCACCGACCACACCGGTTCGGGCGTGATGCTCTCGTCTGCTGCCGGGCCTCCGTCGGCGCGCAGAGCCCGCCGGCGCAGCACCGCGGTCGCGGTTTCGCTGGCGACAGCGTCGACTGCGTCGTCGTCGCTCTGGCGCAAGCAGCGCCGCAACGCCGCGAGGACCTCCCCAGCGCTCGCGAAGCGGTCCGCGGGTGACTTCTGCAAGAGGCGAAGGATGAGATGTTGCAGTTGCGGCGAGATATCGGCGCCGTTGGCGAGCGGATCCGGGATGGGCGCGTTGACATGCGCCATCGCGACCCCGAGCGCGGTTTCAGCGTCATACGGGCGCTTGCCGGTGGTCATCTCGTACAGGACGACCCCGAGACTGTACAGGTCGCTCGGCGGCGAGAGCGCGCCGCCGGAAAGCTGCTCTGGGGAACAGTAGGGTATCGACCCCATGATCGCTTCCACGCCTGAGAGCGTCGCGGCATTGGCGGCACGCGCGATGCCGAAGTCGGTGACCCGTACGACGTCGTCGGCGGTGATCAAGACGTTCGACGGCTTGATGTCGCGATGCAGCAGTTCGGCACGGTGGGCGGCGCCCAGCGCGAGCGCGATCTGTCGTGCGTAGCGGACCGCCACAGACTCGGGAAGCTTGCCTTGGCGTGCGATGATCGCGGCCAGGGTCTCGCCTGCGACGAACTCCTCGACGATGTAATGCGAGCCATCGACCTGCCCGACGTCGTAGGTGTTCACGATGTTCGGATGCGAGAGGTTTGCGGCTGCGCGCGCCTCTTCGTAAAAACGCTGCACGAACGACTCGTCCGACGCGTGGTGCGGCCGCAGCACTTTCACCGCCACTTGCCGGCGCAGCAACAGGTCGTAGCCGCGATAGACGACGGCCATGCCGCCTTCACCGATGATGGCGTCCAAGCGGTAGCGGTTATTGAGGATCGTGTCGATCATGGAGGGGCTCATCTCGGATACAGCCGCAAGGCGGACGCCAAGACTTTACGCGCCACCGGCGCGGCGACCACTCCCCCATAGCCGGCGTCTTCGATGACGACGGCCACGACGATCCGAGGGGACTCCGCAGGCGCGAAGCAGACGAACCAGGCATCCGGCGCGCCGTTGGGATGGGTCGCGGTGCCCGTCTTGCCCGCGACCGTGACGTTGGGCAGGCGCGCGGCGGTGCCGGTGCCATAACGCACGACGGCGACCATCAAGTCGCGCACCGATTTCGCCGTCTGGCTCGAGATAGGCTGTCCCCAGGTGACGGGTGTGGTACGCACCGCGGGGCGGCTGTACGGCCGGAATTCCTTCACGAGCAAAGGCCGCATGAGCACTCCGCCGTTGGCGACAGCGCTCGCGATGAGCGCCATGCGCAGCGGCGTCACCGCGAGCCCGTCCTGCCCGAACGCGAGCTGGGCCAGTTCGGAATCGGAGACCGTGCTCGCCGCCGGTAATTCGTCGCGGCTCACAGGCACCGAAAGCGCCGCGTCATCGCCGACGTGAAAGCGGTGCAGATACTCGAAAAACGTGTCGAGGCCGACCTTCAACCCGATCTGCGCGAAGTCCACGTTGCTGGAGAGCGCGAACGCGCCCGTCAACGACTGGTAGCCGCTGGCCTCGCCCTCGGCGTTGTGGATGGTGAAATTGCCTACGCTGAAGTAGCCGGGATCGCTGAAACCGTCGTCCAGCGCGACGCTGCCGCTGTCGAGCGCAGCGCTCGCGGTCACGATCTTGAAGGTGGAGCCGGGTGGATAGAGGCCGTCGAAGGCGCGATTGAACAGCGGCGAATCCGTTCGCGCGTGGAGTTTGCTCCAATCGGCCGACAAGCGGTTGGGGTCGAACGACGGCCGGTTGACCGCCGCCAGCACGGCGCCGCTGCGCGGGTCCATCACGATCGCCGCGCCGCGGATGTTCGCCGGAAGAATGCCGTCGACGGCTTGCACGATGTCGCGCCGCAGCGTGAGCACGACCTGGCCGCCTTTGACCGTCTGCCGTACCGGCTCGCGCCGGAAGAGCGATCCGATGTCGATGCTCGCGTCGTTGGCGGTGCTGTGCGGCGCGACGATGGAGTCGAGCGCCGATTCGAGGCCCGCTTCTCCGTATACGGGCGAGGAATAACCGACGACTTGCGCCAGCGCGGGACCGAGCGCATAGACGCGACGCTGTCCCTTGCTTTGGGCGAGCGCTAGCCCGCTTGCGTCCATGAGCTCGCCGCGCTGTTGGATGCCCTGTGCGCGCCGCGGGTCGCCCGGGCGTACTTCGATCGCCGGCCGCTCGACGAGCTGCACGTGTGCTTCCTGCGCCGCGAGCACGAGGAAGATGACGATGAACGCGTAGCATACGACGACGATGCGCTGGCGCACGATTACGCGATCGCCAAGCGCGGGCGCACGTATTCCTGCAGCGACATGACTTCGAGTTGCGTGCTGGGTCGCGCTTCGATCGCCAGCAGCAGGGCTTGCACGGTGTCGAGCGAGGTCAGGCAGGCGACGCCTGCCTCGAGGGCGGCGTGGCGAATGCGGTAACCATCGCTTTGCGCGCTCGCGGTCGCGGCGACGTTGTTGATGACCAGATCCACGCCGCCGCCGCTGATCAGATCCAAGACGTGCGGCGAACCTTCGGCGATCTTATTGACGCGCTGGCCGGACAGGCCGTGAGCGTGCAGATGTTGCCACGTGCCGGGGGTTGCGAACAGTTGGAAGTCCATGTCGCAAAACGTTCGCGCGATCCCCAAGCCGGTGTCTTTTTCCGCGTCGGCGATTGACAAGAGGATGCGCCCCGCCGGCGGCGGGAGCGCGATGCCGGCACCGATGAGCCCGCGCCAAAGCGCGCCCGCATAGGTGCGGTCGATCCCGAGCACCTCACCGGTCGACTTCATCTCAGGGCCGAGCATGGTCTCGATGCGACGCAGCTTTGCAAATGAGAACACCGGGACCTTGACCGCGACGAAGTCGGGCGGCGGCAACAAGCCGCTTGGCACGCCCATCTCTGCGAGGCTCTTGCCCAACGCGATAC
>JALYZS010000320.1 GCA_030948745.1 Vulcanimicrobiota bacterium
AGCGCCTTGAACTCGTGGAATTCGCTTGCGTCCACCAGCCGCGCGATCACTTCGCGCACGTCGTAGGGCTTGCGCCAGTCGCGTTGCACGATGCCGTACAGCTCTGCGGGGTCGTAGCGCGGCGGGCGCGGGGTCTGCATGGGCCACGGGATCTGCTTGCGGTAGTTGAGATGCGCCACGACCTCGCGGCACATGCCAAGCGCCTGTTCATCCGAGAGCGCATAATGGTCGGTGACACCGGAGGTGCGAGCATGGACGTCCGCACCGCCCAGGTCCTCAGCGCTCACGACCTCGCCGGTCGCGGCTTTCACGAGCGGCGGGCCGCCCAAGAAGATCGTCCCCTCGCCTTTCACGATGATGGTCTCATCCGACATCGCGGGGACGTACGCACCGCCCGCGGTGCACGATCCCATGACCGAGGCGATCTGCGTGATGCCCTTGCTCGACATGCGCGCCTGGTTGTAGAAGATGCGGCCGAAGTGATCGCGGTCGGGGAACACCTCGTCCTGCAGCGGCAAGAACGCACCGCCCGAGTCCACCAGGTAGATGCAGGGCAGATGGCTCTGCTCCGCGATCTCTTGCGCACGCAGATGCTTCTTCACGGTCAAGGGGAAGTAGGTGCCGCCTTTGACCGTGGCGTCGTTGGCGATGATGACGCACTCGCGGCCGCACACCTGGCCAAGGCCGGTGATGATGCCTGCGCTGGGCGCCTCATTGTCGTAGACATCCCATGCGGCGAGCGCAGAGAATTCCAAGAATGGCGTGTGCGGGTCGAGCAGACGGGCGATGCGCGTGCGCGCGGGCAGCTTCGCACGCGCCACGTGTTTGGACATCGCCTCAGGGCCGCCGCCTTCGCTCACCCGCGCGATGCGCTGTTGCAACTGCTGCAGCAAACCATAAAAATATTGCCGGTTGGCGGCAAATTCGGCAGAGGATGAATCAACGCGCGATTCGATCACAGCCATGCGCGCAAACGTTAATCCTCGCAAGGGACGCAGCCTGCTCGACGCTAACGGGAAGCGTTGTTCATGGCGAAGATCTTTGAGTGCGTCCCCAACATCTCGGAAGGCCGCCGCAGCGACGTCATCAACGCGGCCGGCGCGAGCGTGACGGCGACGCCAGGCGTGACGTTGATCGACACGCAAAGCGATGCATCGCACAACCGCTCCGTGTTCACGTTCGTCGGCAGCGGCGACGGCGTGGTCGAGGCGGCGCTGCATGTGGCCGGTGTCGCGGTCGAGCGCATCGATCTGCGCAGCCACACGGGCGAGCACCCGCGCATGGGCGCGGTCGACGTCATCCCGTTCATCCCGCTTGAGGACTCGAGCATGGAGGACGCCGTGCTCTTGGCCCGGCGCTGCGCGCAGGGCCTGTGGGAGCGCTACCGTTTACCTTCCTACTTCTACGAACACGCCGCCGCGCGGCCGGAGCGCCGCGATCTGGCGGCGGTGCGCAAGGGCCAGTTCGAGGGGCTGCTCAGCGCCGTGAGCGAACCTGGGCGCCAACCCGACGTCGGCGACGCCGCGCTCCATCCCAGCGCGGGCGCCGTCGCCGTGGGCGCGCGCGATTTCCTGATCGCGTACAACGTGAACCTGGCGACCGGCGACCTGAAGCTCGCGGAGCGCATCGCGCTCGCGGTGCGCCAGCGCAGCGGCGGCTTCATCGGCATCAAGGCGCTCGGTTTTGCGCTCAACGACCACATGGTGCAGGTCTCCATGAACGTCGTGAACGTGCGCGCGATCCCGCTGTATCGCGTCACCGAACTCATCCGCGCAGAAGCGGCGTCGGCGGGCGTCCTGGTCGCAGGCTGCGAGCTCGTGGGCTTGGCGCCTTTGCCCGCACTGGCGGAAAGCGCGGCGTACTATCTGCACTTGGAGTCGTTGGAACGCTCGCAGATAACGTGGTGACCGTGCGCGGCGGCGCTGCCTTCCACATCGCCAACGCCACGCTTGTGAGCATGCAGCCCCTCGCCGCGCGTGCGCCGCAGGCCCACGTCGACGAAGCGGATCTCGGCGTCTCCACCCAGGCGTCGATCGTCGTGCGCGCGGGGGTGGTCACGGCGATGGGCTCGCTCGCGGCATGCAAACCCGCATTGGCCGAGGCTGCGAACGACGCGGACTTCGCCGAATATGACGCCGCCGGGCGGGTCGTCATGCCTGGGCTCGTGGATGCGCACACGCACGCGTTGTTCGCGGGCAATCGCGTCGCAGATTTCGAGGATCTGTCAGCCGGACGGCCCGCTGGATTGGGCATGCGCCACACGATCGCGCAGACGCGCGTTTGCGACCAGGCCGCGCTCGAACGCATCGGCGCTCAGCATCTCGCGCTCATGCTGTCGCACGGCACGACTACCGCCGAGGTGAAAAGCGGCTATGCACTGACCGCCCAGGGCGAGGGCCGGCTGCTCGAGGTGCTGGCGGCGCTCGGCCGGCGCGACGGGCTGCCGCACGTCGTGCCCACATTTTGCGGCGCGCACGCTTTGCCGCCCGAGTTCGCAAGCCATGAAGCGTTCGTGGACGAGTTGTGCGATGTCATCCTGCCGCAGGTGGCGCGACAGGGGATCGCACGCTTCGGCGATGCGTTCTGCGAACATGGCTTTTTTTCGCCGGCGCAGTCGCAGAGATTCTTGCGCGCCTGTGGCGGCGCCGGACTGGGCACTCGGATCCACGCCGACGAGCTGCAGCATAGCGGCGGCGCACGCGTCGCGGCGGCGTTGCGCAGCGCCTCGGCTGACCACTGCAACTTCATCGACCCAGACGACATCGCCGCACTCGCGGCGGCGGGCTGCATCGCCGTGCTGTGTCCGGGAACGGTCATGCACTTAGGCCTGGATCGTTATGCACCCGCACGCGAGCTCATCGCCGCCGGCGTGCCCGTGGCGCTCGCGAGCGATTTCAATCCGGGTACGTGCCCGAGCTGGTCGCTGCAGATGATGGCCTATTTAAGCCGACGGCACATGCGTTTGAGCGCTCCCGAGGCCATCGCGGCGGTCACCGTGCAAGCGGCCCGTTCCTTGCGCGTCGCAAAGCGAGCGGGCGCCCTGGCGGTGGGCAGGAGCGCCGACCTCGTGCTGCTCGTGGTGCGCGATCACCGTGAGTTCGGCTACTATTTCGGCAGCAACGTCGTGGAACAAGTCTTTCTAGCGGGAAAAGCCTGTGTCTGAGGTTTCGGCATGGCGTCCCCGGGAATGAAAAAAGACGGTAGGAACGATGAAAAGGTTTAAACGCCGATATCCGAGCACGCCGCGATCGGTGTCCGATGCTCGCCACGACCTCACGGGGTTTGCGAGCGACTGTGGCGTGGTGGGGGAGGACGCCGCCGACGTCGCGCTGGCTGTCGGAGAGGCATGCAACAACGCTGTGGAGCATGGCCACGTCGCGGGCGCCGATTTCCTGCTCGCAGGCGAGTGCGGCGACGGCGTCTTACGCGTGGAGATCGCCGATGCGGGCCGTGGTTTCACGCTCGCAGGCAAGGGCGAGAGCATGAGTCCGGAGCTGCGCGGCGTGCGCGGACTGGGGATCTTCTTGATGCGCGCGCTGATGGATGATGTCGGCTATGAGATCGGCGAAGAGGGCACGCGCGTCCATCTCGTCAAGCGCATCCGCGGCTCAGCGCGTTCCGGTGACGGGGCCAAAACGCCGGCCGAAATCGCCAGCTTTCATTCCGGCGGCTGCAGCTAGCGCGCCCAGCTTCGGCTCCTCGAAGTCGGTCTTCTCCAGCCGGATCATGTAGCTGCGGCCGACTTCATACGCTTCGGTCTGGGTATCCACCATGCGCACGCGGATGCGGCCGGACCCCGGATCGAGCATCTCTTGCAGCGTCACCGGCACGACTTTGCCACCGCGCAGCGACACCATCGCGCCGCTCCCACCCGACAACAGGTAGCGCACCGCTCCGTAGCCCAGCGTGCGCGTGTACTCGACGTCGAACGCCAACGGTTTCGCGCAGCGCAGCTCGTAGCCGATGTCTTTGGTGACGACCGTGATCGGCAGCCCGAGCTCCTGCAACGACTGCGAGACGGTTTGCTTCAGCAACGCGGCGAGGTCGATCTCGCCGAGCCGGATGTTGCCGTAGGCGTCGCGTGAGGCGTTCTTGATCGAGCGCAGCTCGCTCTCGTCCAAGCTCTCTGCCAGGCCTTCCGCCACAACCGCGACCCCATGATCGTGCCCGGCGGCGCGCCGCTTGATCATGCTGCCGATGATCATATCGGCGACGAGCTGCAGCGGGACTGGCCGCTGTGCGAATTCCTCCGGAATGATCGCGATGGTGGCGCCCGCAGCCTTGCAGATGCCAAGCGCCAGTGCCCCCGACTTGCGTCCCATCGTGACGACCAGGTACCAGCGCGTCGTCGTGCGGGCGTCTTCCATGAGGCTCTCGACGATGTTCGTGCCCACCGCACGAGCCGTCTCAAAACCGAACGTCGGCATGTTGTCCGGCAAGGGCAGGTCGTTGTCGATCGTCTTGGGCACGGTCGCGACGCGGATGGAACCGCCCGCCTGCTCCGCGATTTTGGTCGCGCCAAACGTGGTGTCATCGCCGCCGATGCACAACAAGTGGGTGATGCCGAGACGGCGCAACGCTTGCACGGTGTTGTCAAGCGATTCGGCGCTCGTAGCGGGATTCGTGCGCGACGTCCGCAGGATCGAGCCGCCCAGCCAATGGATGCGGCTCACGTCTTCGATCGTCAGCTCTTGGGCGTGCGAAGCGTCGCCCTGCGCAAGCCACTGGTAGCCGTCGTAGATGCCGATGACCCGGCAGCCCTCGTTGATCGCCTCGATCGCCGCCGACGCGATGACGCCGTTGATCCCTGGAGCTGGACCTCCGCCGACCAAGATGCCGAGCACGACGCCGCTCACGTCGATCGCAGCCCCGCCTTGAGCTGCGCCATGCGGGGCGTCCTCTTGGGATAGTAACCGTCGGGATGTGCGCGGATCCACAACTGCGCACGCACAGCGATGTACTCGAAATTCTCGAACACCGCGCTCCCGCCAGCGACGCGCATGGCCATGATCGCGGGCTCGAGCGCCTCCCACGCAGCCTCGATTTGATTGCACGCGACATCGAGCCAAGACCGCTCATCGAACAGGCCGTACTTCACGAACGCGCCGATCTGCTCCCAATAATCGGCGACGAGCAGTTCAGGATGCTCGGAACGCGGGAGCGCCCTGGTGGTGAACCCGCGCATATAGGCCGGCTCTTTGAGCTTTTCTTGAAACGGCCCACGCATGTAGCCCACGTGTTCTTGCATCTCAGGCTGATCCCACATACGCATGAGCGTCAGCAGGGTCGTCAGCTGGTTACCTGCTCGCAGGTGACG
>JALYZS010000334.1 GCA_030948745.1 Vulcanimicrobiota bacterium
GAATTATTCCTGTCCTTTGCGGAGCGCAGCACGGCTGCGGCGCTGCAGCGCGACGACGCGCACTTCGCTGCCAGCGGTGATCCTGCAAAAGCCATCGAGGCCTACGCCGATCTCGTGGCACGTTTCCCGGAAGACGCGAGCTTCCGCGAGGAGCTGGGCTCGCTGCACGAGCGCCTAGGTCATCGCCGCGCCGCTGCTTTGGCCTATACTCGGGCGATGACAGGCTACCTGGGCTGCGACGATGTCACGCGCGCCGTGGAACTTGCGCCGAAAATGCTGGCCGCCTATGGTCAAGACGGCGGCGCCTACGAGCTCGCCTCGCGTGCATTCGAACGCGCCGGCAATGCTGCCGAGTCCGTCAAGCTGCTCGACGCAGCGCTGCGCAGCTATCATGAAGCAAAGGCCGCTTCGGACATCGAGCGCGTCTGCCGGCGCTTGACCGAGATCGCGCTCGACCCTGTTCCTTATCGCAAAGAGCTTGCGACCTTGCTGCACGAGGCGGGCGACGTCTCGGGTGCCGCGGAGCAGCTGCTCGAGGCGGCTGACAAGCTCGTCAGCTGGTCGCGCGTGCCCGAAGCGCAGCAACTGCTCAAAACTGTCGCTGCGTGGGGCGAAGGCGATCCCGGCTTGCAGGAGCGCATCCTGGCCGTGGGCGCGCGCGCTGCCGACGCGCAACGATCCGTGGATGATGTCGCACGCGGCGACCTGCTGCTCAGCAAGGGCCAGTACGAACGTGCGGCTGAAGCGTATCGCCGCGGTTTAGATGAGAATCCGCACCAGGCAGGCGCCGCTTACCAGCTCGCGTGCTTGCTCATGGACCACCACGCCGAGCACGACGCCGCGGAGGCGCTGTTGCTGACCTCTGCGAACCTGCGCCCCGACCACGCGGCGACACGTTACCGCCTCGCCCTGGTCAAGGCCGCACAGGGCCGCGTGGTGGAAGCGATCGAGCTGCTCGTCGCGCTGGCACGTTTCGACGAGTCGAATGCCGACTTCATCGAACAGTTCGTGGAGCATTTAGAAAAAGACACAGAGGGCGGCGAAGTGGCTGCCAAGTACCGTTTAGGCATCGCCTACCGCGAATTGGGCCGCGTCGACGAAGCGCTCGTCATCTTGCAGTCGATTCAACGGCAAGCAGAATACGTCGTGTTGTGTCACAACGCGATCGGCCTTTGTTTGCGCCGTCAAGGCCTCGATACCGCGGCCGCAAAGCGCTTCAGCAAGGCGATCGAGACGCCCGGCTATCCCGAGACGCAGTACCACGAGGCGTTGTACAACCTGGGCGAGCTGTACGAAGCCAAAGACAGTCCCGAGTCGCTCGCCCTCGCGCTGTCCTCCTTTGAAGAGCTCTATGCGAGTGACTGCACGTTCAAAGACGTGGCGGACCGCATCAAGACGGTGAAGATGCGCATGGGCGCGGCTGAACGTCCGAAGGTCAAGCGGCTGCCGACACGCAGCGCCGAACAGGCCTGAAGCACCGTAGCGTAAGCCAGCAGGACTGCCGGTACGCGGGCGTTCCAGGTAAGGGAACGTCGGCGCGCAGCCGATGATAAAGAGGGAGCCCTCAGGCTGCCTTGACTTCGCCTTTTGGAGCGCAGGTCGCATAAGATTCGTGAGCTCTTTGTCGTCGCCGTCACGCTATAGAACCGCCTCGCAGCGCGGCTTTCCGGGGCATGGTTCCAATGGGACGGGCTATCCCCGCCGCAACGGTCCGCTGCAATTCGCTTTGACCGGCATTCTGCTCGCCTCGCTCATGCTGCTGGCCATGGCGGCCATCACGCGATACGCCGTCGGCGAGCCTCTCTTGCCGCCGTGGTTGGGAAAAGCGCTGCACCATCCTGCGCCGATGCTGCCGCCCGGCATGACCTACGATTTCGAGATCCTCAATCCCGACTCCAAGCGGCCGCTGGAGGCCCTGCCGGAGATCGGTAAGGTCGAAATGCGGCTTGCGGTCACCAACGACTCAGCCCTGCCGATGACGATGAACTTCAAAAGCAGCAAGCAATGCGAATTCATCGTGCGGCGCGTGTTCACATATGTCGACGGGTTGTTCGCGCTGCCGCTCGAGATATGGCGCTCGAGCTACTTCCACAACGTGAGCATCAAGCCGAGCCAACTCGTCTTGCAGCCAGGCCAGACCAAGGTCTATGAATCCGTCTTCTACCTGAACGCGCTGAATGCTCGCGAAGTACCGGAAGGTGACTATCGGGTGGTCGCCATCTTCGACGGCTGGCAGACCTCATTACCGATCGAAAAGACGCAGTGATCCGGCCGCGCCGCTCCCGCGACGCATAGATTTCGCCAGTGTGAGCAGAAGGTCAGTCCGCGATGCATATTGCGCTGACCGGGTTCATGGGCGCCGGCAAATCCACCGCCGGGCGTCGCCTCGCGCGTTTGCTCGGCCTGCCGTTCTTTGACAGCGATGCAGAAGTGGAGCGGCGCCACGGGCCGATCGTCGATATTTTTGCGCACCAAGGCGAGAGTGCGTTCCGGCGCTACGAGTCGGCGGTCCTCGCGAGACTGATGCGCGGACCTGCGGCCGTCATCGCCGTCGGGGGCGGCGCAGTGCTGGCG
>JALYZS010000337.1 GCA_030948745.1 Vulcanimicrobiota bacterium
GCGTGCGCAGGTGATAGCGGACGAACTGCGCGCGCCAGTGTGTCTTGCCGCCAGCGCGCATGACCGCGATGGGGACGGCCATCGTGACGGTGTAGCCGTCCGCGGCGATGCGGCCGACAGATGTCCAGCTCGGCGTGAAGAGACCGTTCTCGCTGGACTGCTGATAGTGGGTGCCGATCGGATTGGCGACAAAACGATAACCGAAGCCGCTTGTTCCGTCAGGCCAAAACCGCACGCCGACGTAATCGTCGGACTCTTCACCGATGCCGTTCGTGTGTTGCCTCGCGACGATCTCCTCGCGCTGGTGCGCGTAGAAGGCCACATAGAAGAACTTGTCGTCGTACAAGAGGTAGACGTCGGTGCGCTCGCGCGCCGGTCGCTGGAACTGGAAGTCCCAATCCAGCGTGAGATGTTCGCCGCTGAGCCACAGTGGATCCGAGAGGGTGCCGTCGAGCGCGGGCGCCTTGGCGGTCTTATAGGGCGCGATCGTGAAGGTTTTGGCGTCATCAGCGAAAGCCGCGACCAGCAGCGCAAGGCTCGTCAGCCCGACAAGCACGCAGATACGAAGCGTGTGCATGCAATGGACATTCTGCTGCGGCAGGCTGAAATGCGCCTGAAAAGGTGCCATAGCGCTGCAGGTTAGGCGCCGCGCAGCGGACGCCCCTGCGCTATTCGTGCCGCAGCGCCTCGATCGGGTTGAGCAGCGAGGCCCGTCGTGCCGGATAGAATCCGAAGATGATGCCGATCAGCGCCGCAAAACTGAAGGACAGGAGGACCGACAGGGGCGAGACGATGACGGACCAGCCGGCAAAAGCAGACGTGGCGAACGAAGCGAGCAGTCCGACGCCGATGCCCACGATGCCGCCGACGCAGGCGAGCACGGTCGCTTCGACGAGGAATTGCATGAGGACGTCTCGCTCCTTTGCGCCGACCGCGAGCCGGATCCCGATCTCGCGCGTGCGTTCGGTCACCGAGACGAGCATGATGTTCATGATGCCGATGCCGCCGACGATGAGCGAGACGGTCGCGATGCCCGCGAGCAACAGCGACTGCACGCGCGACGTTTCGGTCGCGGCTTGCTGCACGTTGGAGATGTTACGGATGGAGAAGTCCTCGGGCTGTTTAGCAGTGAGGCGGTGGCGCAGCCGCAAGAGGGACTGGGTCGAGGTGATGACCGAAGCGACCGCATCGGGCGACACCGCCGAGATCTGGATCTGGCGCAGCCAGTTCTGACCGGTCAGGCGGATCTGCATCGCGCTGAGCGGGATGACGACTTGATCGTCCTGATCACGCCCGAAACCGCTTTGACCTTTGCTTTCCAAGACGCCGATGACGTGAAACGGCACGCTGTGGACGACGACCGTGTGGCCGAGCGCGTCGCTCGCCGGGAACAAGTTCGTGGCGACGGTCTGACCAAGCACGACCACCTTGGCGGCCTGGCGCACGTCGTCCGGGCTGAAAAAACGTCCTTGGCTGACGGGCCAATTCTGCACTTGCGACCAGCCGGGCGTGGTCCCGACGACGTCGGTCGCCCAGTTGGCATTGCGCGCGACCACTTGCGCGCTGAGGTCCGTCAGCGGTGCGACCGCGGCGACCGCGGGCACCTGGCGGGCGATCGCGTTGGCGTCTTCGATCTTGAGCGACTGCCGCGCACCCGATCCGAGGTTGACGCCGCCGCTGATCGTGCTGCCGGGCACGACGATGATCAAATTGCTCCCCAGCCGGGCGAGCTGCGCCTCGACTGCGGCGCGGGCGCCATTACCGATGGACATCGAAGTGATGACGGCGCCGACGCCGATGATGATACCCAGCATCGTCAGCAGAGAACGGAAGGCGTTGAGCACGAGCGCCTGCCATGCGACCGCGAAGAGGACCCCGAAGTTCATGCCACAGCCACCTTGTCGTCCACGATGACGCCATCGCGAAACGTGATCGTCCGGCGTGCCCATTGCGCGATGTCCGGCTCGTGGGTGACGAGCACGATCGTGATGCGGCGCTGCTCGTTCAGGGAGCGAAAGATGGACATGATCTCCGCGCTGCTGGCGCTATCGAGATTGCCGGTCGGCTCATCGGCGAGGATGAGCCCCGGGTTGTTGACGAGCGCTCGCGCGATGGCGACGCGTTGCTGCTGGCCGCCGGAGAGTTCCGAAGGACGGTGGTGCATGCGGTCCGCTAGGCCGACTTGCAGCAGCGCGGCTTCGGCTTTGATACGCCGCTCGTCAGCAGACACACCCGCATACAACAACGGCAGCTCGACATTGGCTTCCGCGGTGGTGCGAGCGAGCAGGTTGAAGCCCTGAAAGACAAAGCCGATTCGCCGGCTGCGAACGTCTGCCAATTCGTCACGGCTCATGCAGCCGACATCGCGGCCTTCCAACAAGTATTGCCCCGACGTCGCTTGATCCAGACAGCCGAGCAGATTCATAAAAGTGGACTTGCCCGAACCTGAGTGACCCATGACGGCGACGAATTCGGCTGGTTGCACGAGCATCGAGACGCCGTTGAGCGCCGCGACCTCGACCGCGCCTAACGTGTAGCTCTTGCGCAGATCGCGCGTCTCGATGACGGGATGCCGGGCCGACCGGGCGACCCCGTTGCTGCCTGCCATTAGCGACCGCCGGGGCCGCCGACCCCCGGCGTCAAGCCGCCTGGCCCCGCCGACCGCCCTGCGCTGTTGCGCAGCTCAGCGGTGATGATCTGCTGCCCCGCGACGACGTCACCGGCGGTGATCTCCACGTTGTTGCCATCGGAGTAACCGATGGTGACAGGCACAGGGCGAGCGCGATTGTTGCGGTCCAGGGTCCACAGCACGACGTGCGAGCCGGGCGCACCCGCGACCGGCGCCGCGCTCGAGGCTGATGGTACCGCCGCCGAGGCGCCAGCATTCGCGCCGCCACCCGGACCACCGCTTTGGGCGGCCGCCTGCGAGCCACGCTGAGCCGGGCGGTAGAGCAGCGCGGCCAGCGGCACGCTGAGCACGTTGTTGCGGCGCACGACGCTGATGCTGATGTTCGCAGTCATTCCCGGTTTGAGCCGCGCCGGCTCGTCGTGCACGGTGACCACCGCATCATACGTCACGACGTTCTGCACGGTCGTGGGATTGACGCGGACCTGCTGCACGACGCCATGGAAGATGACGTTGGGAAATGCGGGTACCGTGATGTCAGCGCGCTCACCTTTGCGCAGCTGCCCGACGTCGGCTTCGTCCACCGACACATCGACCTGCATGTCTTTCAAACTCGAAGCGATGACGAACAACGTCGGCGTCTGCAGCGACGCGGCCACCGTCTGGCCCACGCTCACATTGCGCGAAATCACGATGCCGTCCATCGGACTGCTGATGACCGTGCGGCTCAAGTTGTAGTCGGCCTGCTGCGCCTGCGCGGCGGCGACTCCGATCTGCGCCGCCGCGGCGCCGGCTTGGTTTTGCGCCGTCACGACGCCGGCGCGTGCGCCACTGACCTGTGCGCTGGCGCCGCTGACCTGCTGTTGGGCCGCGTTGACGGCCGACGCAGCGGCTCGAAGAAGTTGGAGGTTGCCGTTCTCGGTCGCCAGATCGGTGTCCAGTTGGCTCTGCGCGATGAACCCTTGGCTGAGCAACGCACGGTCACGCTGGACGACAAGGCGCGAGAGCGTTTCTTGTGCCTGTGCTTTTTGCACGTTCGCCTGCGCGGCGGCGACATTGGCGCGCTGCTGCGCTTCAGCCGCCAGCGAGCTTTGTGTGCCAGCGGCGTTCTGGTTCACGGTGCTGGCGCTCGCAGCGGCTTGCGCTCGCGACGCATCGAGGCTGGCATGTGCTTGAGCAGAGGCGGCTTGGAAACTGGTGGCGTCCAGGCGCGCCAGCATCTGTCCTTTATGGACGATTGCGTTGAAATCCACGTACAACTGCGCGATCGTGCCCGACACTTGCGTGCCCACCTGGACTTGATTCACCGGGTTGATCGTGCCTGTCTCCTGGATCGTCGCGTTGATCGTGGTACGCGTCACCGGGGCGGTGAGGTACTTCGCCGTATTGCCTGCGTTGGCGGATCGCACGATGAAATACAATGCCACCACGAACAGCGCGGCAGCGATCGTGAAAACCGTCCGGTTCGGGGTGAAACGCCGCCGCGGCGCCGAGCGTGGGTATGGCGCGGCGACGCCGGCCTGCGGCGTTGAGGAAACGGTGGATCCGGTATCGATCATGTTGCTCATCCTGCGACCGCTCTCGCGGTCAGGAGATGTGCGGGCCTTCATTATAGTATGGGGACTTTAGAGGACCCTGAGACGGGGCCAACCCTTATTCCACAAAGCAGGCGACCTCGAGCCGGTTCCCGTCGGGGTCCTCGAAGAACGCCGCGTAGTAGTCGCTGCCATACGCCTCATGCGGCGGCTCGAAGTGCAACGCGCCGGCGCGACGGGCGACGTCTGCGATGCGATCGACTTCCGCTCGATCGGCGGCACTGAAGCAGACGCGCGCGGACCCCGCGACCATGTGCGGGTCGACGGTGATGCCCAACCATTGCGCCGCGCTGTCGCCTTCCTCGGGCCGGCTCCAGGAGATGAATTCGACGCCGCCCGGACGCCGTCGCAGTCCCATCGACTCGAGCACCGTGTCGTAGAAGCGCACGGAGCGGTCGGCGTCGCGGACGCGCAGATCAACGTGGCTGAACAGATGCGAAAGGGGCATGCTTCACCTCAAAGGCTTTGCTCGCAAGGAATCATAAGCGTGCGGCGATGGCCGGCCGTTGTCTCCTCGTGCTTTCCGTCTGCGCGTTGACGGCGTGCTCTCACGTCGCGACGCAAACGGGCCAAGCACAAAGCGGGAATCCCTGGACGATCCACGGCGTGCTGCGCATCGGCAGCAGCCAAGTGCCGGATAACCTCAACCGCATGCTTGGGACGCTGACCGTCGACGACGAGTTGGGCAGTTTTTGGTGCGCGCGGTTGTTCAATTTCGACGATCATGAAAGGCTTGTCCCCGAACTTGCCCTCGAGGAACCGACGCTTGCCAATCACCTGATCAGCCCGGACGGGCGGACCATCACCTACCGCTTGCGGCCGGGTGTGCGCTGGCAGGATGGGCAGCCCTTCACGTCGGCCGATGTGCTGTTCTCATGGCAGCAAGTGATGAACCCGAACAATATCATACAGTCGCGCGTGGACTACGACGCGATCCAAAACGTCTCCACGCCCGAACCCACGATGGCGGTCGTACACATGCGCCGACCATACGCGCCGCTCATCAGCCAGTTCTTCACCAACTATTGCCTGCTTCCTAAGCACCTGCTGGCCGGACGCAGCGACATCAATCACGCCGACTACAACCGCCTGCCGATCGGCACCGGCCCGTTCCGCGTGGCGCGCAACGAACAAGGCGTGCTCATCCGGTTCGCCGCCAACCCCACCTATTGGAGAGGGCCGCCGCGTTTGCGGACGATCGAATGGCACGTCATCCCGAGCGAAACCACGTTGCTCACCCAGATACGGGCGCACGAGCTGGATTTCTATCATCTGGCGTCCGCCGCTCAGACCCCCGATTTCGCCTCGATACCGGGTGTCACAGTGTACCGCTATCCGTTCTCTCGTTTCGATGATATCGGTTTCAACCAGGCGAGTCCGGCAGTCAATGATGTCCGCGTCCGCCGTGCGCTCATCGAAGCGCTCGATATCCCCGCCATCATTCACGTGGCGACGCACGATGTCGCCCTCCGCGCCGAGGGCGACCAACCGCCCTGGCGCTGGTCGCACACGCTTCGCATGCGGCATTACGCCTTCTCACCCGCGGACGCAGCGGCCCAGTTGGATGCGGCCGGCTGGCATAAAGCCGGCGACGGGTTGCGCTACAAGGACGGGCAGCCGTTGCGCCTCGTCATGGCCGGTCCCGTCGGGAGCCCCACGCAGAACACCGCGCAGATCGTCATGCAACAGCAATGGCGTGCGCTCGGCGTGGACGTCAGCATCAAAGACTACCCGAACAACGTCCTCTACGCGCTCGGCAACGGCATCGAACAATCCGGTAAATTCGACCTGTCTTACGAAGGTTGGACGGAGAGCGGAGATCCGGATCAGTTCCAGCTCTATGGCTGCGCTATGGCGCCGCCTGCAGGTTGGAATGTGTATCATTACTGCAATCCTGCGCTCGACGCCGCCGAGATACTTGCACGGACGAGCTATGACCCAGCGGTGCGGCGCGCCGCGTACGAGCGCATCCAGCAGTTCGTCGCCGACGATCTGCCGTTCTACGTCATGTGGTTCGTCCGCAACCAGGACGTGGTGAATTCCGACCTGCACGGCTACCTCCCGGGCAAGACGAACTCGGCGTTTTGGAACGTTTGGGAGTGGTCCATCTAAGCGCGACAATGAAGGGAGCCGCATGCAGTCCAGCACCCTCGCGCAGGCGCAGCAAGCGTTCGCGCAGCAACGCGACGACGTCATCACGCTTTTCTCCCATGGCACGCTGCAGGTGAAGTACTACAGTCCTCGCGAGGTCGACGATCAGACAGCGCACAGCCGTGACGAGGTCTACGTCGTCGCGCGCGGGACGGGAACGTTCAACGTTGTGGGCGAGCGCATCCCCTTCGAGCCGGGTACTGTCCTATTCGTCGCTGCCGGGGACGACCATCGTTTCGAGCGCTTCAGCCCCGACTTCGCCACCTGGGTGTTCTTCTACGGGCCTGAGGGCGGCGAGCCTGCCATGTAACTCAGCGGGTCAAAGAGCAGTAGGAAACAGAACAACACCTATCCGCAGGAGGAGCGTACACATGGCAACCACAGTCGGCGAAAAAGCACGCGTGCAGATCGACAAGATAAAACTCTTCGGTGAAGACGTGTTCAAAAAAGTGAACGAACTGATCCGCGAGGGCAATGTCCGCCGCATCACGATCAAAGACAAGAACGGCGCGACCATCGCCGAGTTCCCGCTCACCATCGGGGTCGTCGGTGCCGCGCTTGCGCCGGTCGTCGCAGCCATCGGCGCGATCGTCGCTCTCGTCAACGAATGCACGCTTATGATCGAGCGCGAGGAGCGTTAACCCTCGGGCTGCCACGGCAGCGACGGTCCGACCGCCGCGCCAAGGTGCTCCCAGCGCTCGCGCGGCTGGTCGGCGTAGATCTCGATTTCGTTTCCGTCAGGATCTTCGAGGTAGATGCTGTGGCTGACTACGTGATCGCTGAAGCCGCTGAACTGCACGCCGTTTTTTTTCAAGCGTTGATACAACGCGAGCAGCTCATCCTCTGAATCGACTTGGAAAGCCACGTGCAGCATCCCGACGCTGTTGCGTGCGGGGCCAGGCGCGTCGGGTCCGACGCGCAAAAACGCGATCGTGTGATGATCATCGCCGGCCCGCAGGAATGACATCTGCCCCGGGACTTCACCTGAGAACTCAAGACCCAGGGCTTCGTAAAAGCGGCGGCTGCGATCGAGGTCGCGAACCTTGAGAACGACGTGCCCGACGCGGCGGACGCGGGCGGACGCTTCGGTTGTGTTACCCATACGACACGCTTCGGGCCGGATAAACTAGCACTCTTCCGCAAAGGAGTCGGTTAGGCGGCTTCGACATCGGGAACGAGACGGGTATGAGAATCTCGATCGCGGGCGCGCTTGTCTTGCTTTCCCTGTGGCTAGGCTCGCCCGCCGCGGCAAGCCCCCACATCATCGCAAGCTTGGGTAGCCAACCGCTGCTCGGCAAAGCAAAAGACGCAGCCACGTTGCGCGCCCGCATGGCGGCCCAATCGGAGAGACTGAAAGCTGCCGCTTATCAGCTCGGCATACAACCGGCGGAATACGTCCAGATCTCGCAACGACTGCACGCCGAGCCGGTGTGGGTCGTCGTTCCGCGGCATCTGGACGGGATGGCGTGGTACGCACGCGGCCAGACACGGGTGGAACGCGACGTCGTGATTCCAGCCGACACCTACGGATGGGAAGCCGAACTGGTCGAATCCGATCAAGTGCTCGATGTCTACCTGCCCGCTGCGTGTGGCAACCTGTCGGTAGTCCGCAAATTCAGGCCGGTGGTAGCAAGCGCCAAGACCAGCCCGCTGAAATCCGCCCCCTCGGCTGTGGCCGCGAGCAAAGAGCAGGCACCCGTCACTGCAC
>JALYZS010000307.1 GCA_030948745.1 Vulcanimicrobiota bacterium
CTCCACTAGGACGGCGCTTACATCTTGAACTGGATGTTCAATGATGCTTGCATCGGGATCTTCACCCCGACGAAGCCGGTGTTGTTGTTGTTCAGCCACATCGCATAGGGGAACTGCTGCTGGACCGGACCCGCCGCGGCGTTTGCAAGCGTACCGCCCGTGGGCGCGAGGAAGCTCGAGGGCAGCGACGAGTATGAACAGATGTCCGAGTAATCCCATGCATAGCCACGTTGATTGCAGCGGTCGACGATGTTGTTCAGCGTCACGACCGCGCGCATCCGCTTCGTCATTTCGTAGCCGAGCGAGGCGTTCAACGTCAGGCGCGACGGTTGCCGGAAGGCGCCGAAGTTGTCGAATCTGCCCGTGTACGGATCGGGGATCATGAGCGGCACGCCGTAGCCCACCGATGCCACTCCGCCGTACGGCGAAGCCGACGCCGGCGTGAAGGGCTGCGGTCCCGGCCATGACAGCGGTGACCCATACACCGAACCCGAGCTGTACGTCAGGCTCGGCGTGATGCTGAGCGGGCCGTGCTTGTAGTTGAGGATGAACGACGCGACGTCGGGCACCTCGTAGCCGTTGGCCGCGGCGAACGGAACCGGCACGAGGTCGTACGGCGCGTACGATCCGTTGCGGTCGAACAGCGCTTGCGGCGAGGTCGGCAGCCCGGACGGCGAGCAACCCGGCGCCACCGGCGTGAAGTACGGGTTGCACGCGCCCGCGCCGTTCTTCCCGATCGCGTTCACGCCGCCGAAGACACCGCACATCGATGTCGGATCGCTAGTTGGCGCGGCGCCCGCACAGGCCGACGTATACGAATTGAACAGCTGGACGTACGAATTCATGTTGTCGATGACGTTGCGGCCGTTGGGTAAGTTGTTGAACTTGATGTGGCTGTCGGTATGCGTGTACGCCAGGTTGAAAGCCCAGCCGTCATTGGCGAAGTTGCCTTTTTGCAACCCGAACTCCACGCCCGCCGACGTCTGCCGGCCGGTGTTGAACGAGGCGAACAGTCCGCTCAACGCGTTGACGACGGTCTGCTGCACCTGGTCCTGCGTGCTGCGATAGAACGGCGTTATCTTGAAGCTCGTGTCGCTGTTGCGGAAACGGTGCTCCCACGACAGGTCGAAGTTCGTGGAACGATCGGGGCGCACGTCGTGGTTGGGCGTGAAGGCGCCGTAAGCGGCGAAGTTGACCCCCAAGAAGGCGGCGAGGTTCTGCTCCACGACGTTCCAGGATGCTTCGCGCGTGCTGGCCGGGCGCGAATACAGACCCGCGGAGAAACGGAACACGTTGTCCGGGTCGGCCGTGTACGACGCGCCAAAGCGGGGCTGGAATTGCGTGTGCGAAAACGAGCTCGGGTTCTGGTTGACCATCATGACCGCGCTCGTCAGCGGATAATCGGCGGCGCAGCTGTCGGTCGGTCCGTTGATCTTCTGCAGCGGCTGGAAGTAGCCGGGCCCGAAACAGAACTCATTATTGTAGGCGTTGAACCAAAACGGCCGCGCGGGATACAAGTTCGGATCCGTCGTGCTATCGGTGAGCTTGTTGAGATAGTTCTCCACCCGCACGCCGATGTTGAACGCGAGCCGGTCGGACGGCCGCCAGTTGTCATTGAGTGAAACGGCGCTGAAGATCGGGTTGAGCTTGTTGAAGTTGGCGCGGTAGGCGGTCTCTGTCGCCAACCACTGACCTACCGGCAGCACCCCGGTGCAGAAGTTCGGAGCGCTTGTCGGTGGACACGGATTTTGGACTGTGCCCTGGACTTGGTTCCCGAAGGGGTCGGTATATGGACCACGGTAGTGCGGCGCATTCGGCGCGACGCAGAAGACCTGCGCGCCGGTCACGGGATCGAAACAGTTGCCCGCCGCGTTCACGTCGTTCGTCACGGCGACGAACGCCGAGTTGCCCGGGAAACCGCCGGTGGTCGTATAGCGTTGGATGCGTGTCGTCGAATAGTAGCCCGAGAGCGTGACGAGGTTCTTGTCGTTGATCTGGTTCGAGTAGGTCGCGACCATGCCGTACGTGTGCGATGGCAATTCGTAATCGGCGATCTCCGCCTCGAAGTTCAACACAGGCGCAAGCGGACCGTGGATGAACCATTCCGAGTACAGCCCATAGCCGAAGATCCGCAGATACGACGTGCTTGAGAAGTTGCGCTGATATTGCAGCTTCTCGATCGACACCGTGTTGGAGTTGCTGTCGCGCAGGTTACGATCGAACAACCCGCCATACGTGTGCGGCGTGCTCGGCGATTGATAGCATATGCCGTACGGCGAGTTGCCGATGTTGCCGGAGGGGTCGAAGCACGGGTTGGCGGGTGGGACCGGCGGTGACATGAGCTGGCCCGCATACACGGCGCCGTCGGGCCAGAACACCGAGAAGCCCTGGTTCGCGTTGATCGCGCTCTGTGAGAAGTTCGCGCCGTACAGATCGTTCAGCGAACTCGCATAATCATTCCACAGATAGCTGTTGAGATAGAGGAGCTGTAGGTCATCACCCTTGCCAACGCGCCAGTGGAAGTTAGCGACGTTCTCGCTGTCTTGTGTGTCGGCGATGCCATACAGATTGCCCGGTCCGAACAGCGGGCCCGAACTCGCGAAGGGCGTGATCGGATAGAAGTAGCCCTGGTTCACGCGACCGCCGCCGTTGGACTGGTCGATATAGCGATAGGACTGGCGTGAATATGCCGTGCCGGCATAATACGAGAACGCTTGGTCCGGCGTGGCACCGCCGAATTCCAGGCTGCCTTTGTTATAGAGCACCGGTGAACCGACGCCTAGGTCAACGATTGCGAAGCCGGGGTTTGTGCCGCGCTTTATGACCTGGTTGACGTAGCCCGCGATGCCGGATGCGTCTGCGTTGGCAGACGTGCCGCCGGTATAGACTTGCAGCTCTTGCTGGCCCAGGTTCGACAAGAATGTCTGCGGAGCGTTGTCATACGTGCGGTTGACTGGGATGCCGTCGAATTCCCAACCGACTTGGTCCAAGTCGCCGCCGCGGATGTAGATCGGTTGATACCAGCCTTGCTGGCCCTGCACGGCGGAGACACCCGGGACTGAAGCCATGGCGCTGTAGGCTTGGTTCAGATTGCCTGCGCCAGCCAACGCTTGCGCCGCTTGTTGCCCAGCGGCGTTGACGGAATAGACGTCGCTCGTCGTTCCGGGCTTGAGCAGGGCGTTCGAGGCGCCCACGATGGTGATCTTGCCGAGAGTCGTGACGCTGCGAGCCAACGCGATGGTGACCGTTTGCACTTGATCGGCCAAGACCGTGATGCCGTGCTGGACCGTGGTGTCGTAGCCGGCTTTTGCCGCTGTCAAAGTATACGTGTCCGGTCCGAGCGAGACGAACGAGTACGCACCCGAGGTATCGCTGGTCGCCGTTTCGGTCTGCGACGGCGATGAGGCTGTCACTTTCACGGCTGACAGCGGCGCCTGGTTGGCGCTATCGACCGTGCGTCCGCTGATGCCGCCGGTCGTGCCCGCCGACCCGACGACCGCCCCGCTGAGCGACAGCACGATGACAAGGCCCAACGCTAAAGCCCATTGGCGGTGGGTATGCAACATAGAAACCTCCGGCACTGATTGCGCATTCGGCATGTGAGGCCACCAATCGCAATGGCAACGGCCGCCAACCGATGCACGGCGGGCGCCCTCTCACCGCATCGGGGCGACCCTTCCATCAAATATCGACCAGTCCTGGCGGTACGGCCGGCGGGTAAAGCCCGATTCGCAGGTCGTAGTTGGAGCGCAGGGTCGACCAGCTCTCCCACTTTTCTCAAGCATGAGGTGATCCGTTGATCGCACACACTGAATACTTGACGCTCACGACCAAAAAGCGCTATGAAATTTTGGATATCACCGACGAAATCGAACGCGTCCGCGAGCGCTCGGGACTTCGTGATGGGTTCATCTTGGTGAGTGCAATGCACATCACGGCGAGCATCTTCGTCAATGACCACGAGTCAGGGCTGTACAAGGACATCATGCAATGGGTCGAAGCCCTTGCCCCGGCAAAACCGGACTACGCCCATCATCAGACCGGTGAGGATAACGCGGACGCGCATCTCAAGCGCATGCTGCTCGGACACCAGGTCCTCGTGCCGGTCACGGAGGGCAAACTCGACTTCGGACCGTGGGAGCGCGTCCACTACGGCGAGTTCGATGGGCGCCGCCCAAAACGGATCCTGATCAAAGCGCTCGGCGTCTAGCCCCGTCACCACACGTCGCGCCTCTCAGGCATGGGGCGCAGATGTACCATCCCTTGATGAGGGTCCACTGGACCCGGCGCCTAATTCTTGTTTTCACCTACCAGCGACTGCGCGGCATAGAAAGGACGCAACGTTGGCATCCGGGCCGTTGAAAATACAAAACGCCGTTTGCGGCTTGCTGCTTCAGGCGCTTGTGTGCAGCGGTTGTGGCGTGAAGAGCGACGCCGCGAATACCGCCGCATCCCCCGCCGCAAATACCGCCGCGTCTCCCGAGATTGAATCGAACTTCAGCGCGCTCAACACTTGCCTCAAAGACGCGACGTACACGGTTAAAGTCGGTCGCTATGACGACGGCTTCGCTCGCTACCCATTTGGTGTCTGTTACGAATCGGCGCACGATTATCGAAACGCAATCAAAGAGTTTGAGACCGGACTCAATCTGATGCACAATGACCGTGAAAGATACCGCGATCGTGCCGATCTTGTGCTTCACCTTTCGGCGGCTCTTGCAAAGACCGGCCGCACGCCTGAAGCGACGCGGTTGTGGAGATCGTTGTACGACTATTCCATGCGCACAAACTCCGCATATAAGGCGCACGACTCAGCCCTTGCGGACATCGAACGCGCCGCGTATCGACCTGCTTTCCGCAGGTTCTATGACGAACTTGCGCCGTACCAATCTTGGCCGATGGGATTCTACTCAGACCAGGCGCAGCAGCTTGCGCCGCAGGTTTACTCAGCACTGAAGCTCGGCTCACTAGGGCGGTACGCGGACGCCGCAACAACCCTCCAGGGAGTGACTCGTGCGCTGCCTCAATTCCAGGAGGCCCAGTTCTACCTCGGGGTAGCATTGCTCGCACGAGGGCAAAAAGAAGCCGCGCGAATTGCGTGGCTCGAGGGCCTCCTCTATCCGAGAAGCCGGTCACCCGGCGCTACTGCGCCGGATGCCATGCAAATCGACGCACTGCGGCTGCTCCTGGACTCCTACAAAAGCCGCAGCTAGCGTTGGCAGCGCGTCTAGTGATGGTCTTCGCGCTGTGCGGGGCGACGATTGCATATCTCGTCGATCAGCTCCACGATGCCGCGCGCGGCCGCTTCGAGAAGGCGCTCGCCCTTCTCCGCCGTGGCCTTGGTCGGATCGCCCATGACGCCACTGCGCGACAACGCGCTCCAATGCTCCATCATCATAAGCGGCCCATCGCCCCCAATGAGATCAGTCCAATAATTCTTCGTCGGCTCATAGGAGAGCTCGTGTACTGCTTTCGACATGTCGACGAGATCCGGACGCAGCGCGAGATAGATCGACGTCTCGAACTCACACGCATGATCCATGCCGCCGATCTTTTCCGACTCGCGCAGTGACTCGGCGACCTCGCGCACGCCCGGGGCAGCCCAATAGTTGACCGCAGCGGCGAGCGCCCCGGTCTCGACCACGGTCAGGCGGGCGATGATATCCACGAAGGGCGTGTTGCTACCGTGGCCGTTGACGATGAGCATCTTCTTGAAGCCATGATGCGCCAAGCTCTTGCACACGTCGACGCCGTATTTGATGAACGTCTCAGCGCCGATCGTGATGGGTCCGGGAAAATCCATGTGGTGCGGACTGTAGCCGTGATTGATCGGCGGGATCAGCACAGCGCGCTCGGCTGCTTGCGCCACTGCCCGCTCGCATACGGCGTAGCATAGGCGCACATCCGTATCGACCGGCAAGTGCAGCCCGTGGTCCTCAATCGTCGCGACCGGAATGACCGCGATCTTGTGGTGCGCCGCCGCTTCTTTGATCTGCGGCCAGCTCATCTCGCCGTAGCGGTAGGGTTGCGTCATGCGCGGCTGTTCAACGGCGCGCGGAAGGCTGCCTAGTCCAACGCCGGCGCCACCACCACCACGTGAGCAGTCCACAACCCAAGCCGCCGACGGCACCGCACAGCAGATCGAACATCTCACTGCCGAACGCTTCCGGCCACTCGATGATCTCGACCACCGCGGACATCGCCGTCGCCGCCAGCACGCTCGTGATGAGCGTTTGCCGCAACGTCGTAATCTTGCGACGCCTGATGGCTACAACGAAAACCCCAACGATGCCGAAGTAGACCACGCTTGCGCCTTTGCGCGCGAGCCATTGACCGGCCGGCCCGTAGATCGGCAGCAGTTCGCGGCCTTCGCGCAAGACGCGTTTCGCCGGCGGCGGGAGTACTCTGCGCGCTACCGGTGCGGCCTTTTGCAATTGATGTCCGACGCGTATTTCAAAGCCTTGCTGGAAGGCTACAATCACACCAACGATGATGAACAAGAACGTCAGGACGAGCAGTGGCCCTCTATAGCGCGGCGGTTTGACGGGATCCGCCGAATCGTGAGAAGCGTCCATCAGCGCCGCGGGATCGGGCCTTCGCCTGGATAGCGCACTTTTGTCGGCAGCGCGCGAACCCGTGCATATGCCACTTGGTTGCGCCCCGCACGTTTAGCTTCATACATGCGAGCGTCTGCCGCTTCGAGAAGCGCGTCGGAGGGAGCGCTGGCCGTGCGCGCGACGTCGACCGGGAAATGCGCGACGCCGATGCTGATCGTCACGGCGGTCGCTGGGTACGGCAGCACATCGCTTGGCACAGCCTGACATTGCTCAACTGCATCGCACAGCCTCTCCGCGACGGCGATGGCATCATCTTTGCTGCGGTCGAAGAGCGCGATGCAGAACTCGTCGCCGCCATTGCGTCCGGCGAAACCACCACTGCGTGCAACGTCTTCGAAGATGCGCGCGAGACGTTTGAGGATAGCATCGCCGACGTTGTGGCCGTAGGTATCGTTCCAATGCTTGAAGTTGTCGGTATCGATGAAGAAAAGCGCCAGCGCGAGTTGCTCGCCCGGAGCCGCATGCCGGCGCGTTTCCAGCTCGCGACGGAGCCGCTTGCGAAAGGCGGCAGCGCTCAGCAGTTGTGTCAACGGGTCGATCTCTGCATCTCGCCGGACCTCGTCGGCGAAGCGTGAGCGTTGCAAAGCGTCACCCGCCAAACGCGAGACCATCTGCGCGTCATGCAGATCATCAACGGTGAACGGCGCATCCTTCTTGCGCTCCGCATAGATCAGTCCGATCACGCTCGGCGCGAGGCCGTGTCCGCGGTGCGCGAAGAGCGGCAGCGCAAGGGCCCAGACGCGGTCCCGGCTGCCGACGACCGGCGCGGCGCTGGCATCAACCGTGGTGGTGAGATCGGTGATCCCGATATCCGCCGGCAGCGGCGTCGCGTTCGGACCGAGCAAGGCCGCCCGCGCGTGACTGCGAGACCACGACAGGATGCTCTGGCCCTCGTACGCGTCACCCTGCCGCAAATAGGCCGCGTAGCCGACGTCGGACTTGGCCGCCAGCCGCAAGCGCCCGTCGACGACCAGGAAGCACAGCGCCAAATCCGCCTTCAGCAGAGCGCTGAAGCGGCTGACGATCCGTTCGCAGGCGAGTTCGGTCGAGTTGATCGCGGCTTCGGTCAGGGGCGGCGCTATTTGGCTCAGCGCGGCAAGGCGCTTTTCTGCGCTCAGCGACCGGGCGCGCCATGCGATGAGTTGGCGGCGGAAGAGAACACTTGCTACGACGACGCACACGACAAGCGCACCGCTCAAAATCATGAGCAGCGGCGACGCAAAGCCCATTAGCTGGGGCCGACGACGCGCTTCTTGTTCAGCGGCTTGGCGGGGTTGCCCGCGACGCGTTCTCCGTCCGGCACGTCGCGCAGCACCACCGCGCCGGCGCCGGTCAATGCGCCCTCGCCGATCGTGAGGGGTGCAACCAACGAAGAATTCGATCCCACGAATGCGTCGGCGCCGATCTTCGTCTTGTTCTTGCGCGTGCCGTCGTAATTGCAGGTGATCGTCCCGGCGCCGATGTTGGCGCGCTCGCCGATCTCCGCGTCGCCCAGATAGGCCAGATGGCCCGCCTTTGCGTCCTGGCCCATACGCGTGTTCTTCATCTCGACGAAATTGCCGACGTGCGCGTTCGCCTCGATGATGGTGTTCCCACGCAGATGTGCGAACGGACCGATGGTCACGCCATCGCCGACGATGGAGTCTTTGACGACGGACTGCAGCACGTGCGCGCCGTCCGCGATCGCCGCGTTGCCGATGATGGCGTTCGGCCCGATGACGCAATTCTTCCCTACGATCGTGCGGCCGGTCAGATGGCTGTGCGGATGGATGGTGCTGTCGATGCCGATCTTCACGCCGACGTCGACGTAGGTGGTGGCGGGGTCGACAATCGTCACGCCTGCCAGCATGTGTTCTTGCAGCAGTCGTTCGCGCAGCATGGCATCGGCCCTCGCCAGCTCGACGCGCGTGTTGATGCCGATGACGCTGCGCAGATCCTGCGCCTCGATCGTCTCGATACGTCCCGACGTTTGCGCGATCGTGGCAACGCAGTCGGTCAGATATAACTCGTGTTGCGCATTGTCGGCGCTCAAGCCGGCGATCGCGCTGCGCAACGCGCTGGTCTTGAAACAATAGATACCGGCGTTGACTTCATCGATCGTGCGCTGCTGTGGCGTGGCGTCGCGCTCTTCCACGATGCAGCGGATCATGCTGCCATCGCGCACGACACGTCCGAACGACGAGGGCAGTTCGACGCGTGCGGTGACAAGGGTGAGGTCAGCGGCGCTGCTGCGTTGCCGCTCGAGCACGGACTGGATAAGCGCCACGGAAACGAGCGGCATGTCGGCGCTGAGCACCAGCAGCGCGTCGCCGTTGAGCTTCGGCAGCGCTACCTGCACCGCGTGACCGGTACCGTTTTGCGGCTCCTGCACGACAAAACGGATACCGGCCGCTTCGACGTGTTCGCGCAGCTCCGGACTGATCACCACAACCGGATCGTTTATGCTGCAGCTGCGCAGCGTCTCCAAGACGTGTTGCAGCATGCTGCGTCCGCACAGCTCATGCAGAACTTTGGGCTTGCGGGTCTTCATGCGCGTGCCTTTGCCCGCCGCCAGCACGACCGCTTGCACCTGGCTCATTGCACCGCTTTTTCGGGCGCGCGCGCATATGCGCCGAGCCGTGCGAGCAGGTCATCGATGCGTCGCAGCGTCCGCTCGCGGCCCAGAATGGAGCAGACTTCGAAGATGCCAGGACTGACGGCTTGACCGGTGAGCGCGACCCGTAAGGGATGAATGAATTCCGACGCCTTGACGCCGGTGGCAGCGGCGAGACCACGCAGCGCTTGTTCCACGCCCGTAGTACTGAAATCAGGAGCGGCTGCCAAAGCGTCGCGCGCCTGGGGCAGGCGTTCTGCCACGGCAGGCTGCGAACAGTATTTCGTCAGCGCCTCTGCGCTCGGCACGATTGCAGCATCGGAGAAGAAATACGATCCCAACTCCAGCATATCGAGGACGGTGTGGACGCGATCGCGCAGCAGCGTAGCCACGCGCTCGACGTAGACGAAATCAGGCACCTGGGCGTTGCCATCGCCGCGCCGGATAAGATCCAGCACCCGGTGCGCGAGCTCTGCGGGTGGGATCCGTTTGATGTATTCACGGTTCATCCAGTTCAGTTTTGCGGTCTCGAAGATCGCTGGGTGTTTGACGACGCCATCGAGGTCGAACAGCTGGACGAGCTCTTCGCGTGTCAACAGTTCGCGGTTGTCGCGCGGCGACCAGCCCAACAACGCCAAGAAATTCACCAGCGCTTCGGCGACGTAGCCCATGCTTTCATAGTCGTGCAGCGACGTCGCGCCATCGCGCTTGCTCAGCTTGCGGCGCTCGGCGTTGAGGATGATGGGGATATGCGCGAAGACCGGCGGCTCCCAGCCGAGCGCGTCATACATGAGCAGCTGTTTGGGCGTGTTGGCAAGATGCTCTTCACCGCGGATGACGTGCGTGATGCGCATCGCGTGATCGTCCGCGACCGCCGCCAGGTTGTAAAGCGCACGACCATCGCTCGTGACGATGACGAAATCGCCCATCGTGCCCCCGGGGAACGTCACCTCGCCGCGAACGACGTCTGTGACGCGTAACGCCTTGGCCGGGTCGACGTGCAAGCGTAACGCGGGCGCTTTGTCGGCGCGCAGCGCTTTCTTACGCTGCTCGGAAAGCGCGCGGCACGTGCACGCCGCTGTTTCCGCCGGCGGTGCTTCGTCGTCGGCGTCATTCTCGTCGGGGGTCACGGCTGCGCACCAGCATTCGTAGGCAGCGCCGCTGTCCAACAGCTGCCGCGCCATCGCGAGATGCAAGGGTGCCCGCTCGCTTTGCTGATAGGGCCCGTGCGGACCACCCACGTCGGGTCCCTCATCCCAATCCAAGTCCAACCAGCGCAAACCGTCATAGATGGCCTGCGTGAATTGGCCGCGGTTGCGCTGCGTGTCGGTGTCCTCGACCCGCAAAACAAAAACGCCACCGTGGTGACGTGCGAACAGCCAGTTGAAGAGGGCGGTGCGAGCCCCGCCGACGTGGAGATAGCCTGTGGGGCTCGGTGCGAAGCGCACGCGCACTGCACTCAACGTTTTACGCCTCGACCCGCTTCCCGCACTCGCGCCGGACGAAATCCACGATTGCCGCCATCGGCGTGCCCGGCGTGAAGATGCCCGCGATGCCCGCTTTGAGCAGCGGTTCGACGTCCTCGTTGGGGATGGTGCCGCCGCCGAACAGGACGATGTCGCCCGCGCCGTCC
>JALYZS010000349.1 GCA_030948745.1 Vulcanimicrobiota bacterium
GGCCAGCCTGTTCGGAGCGCAGGTGATGCTGCGCTATGTCAGCGGACGGCTCTCCGTCGCCGATGTCGAGCAGCGTTTGAGCTTCCTGGTCGGTGGCAACGCGCGCGCCGTGGTCGGCGCGCATCCCGCTCTCGCGATGGATTGCGACGATGCGGCCGACATCGAATTCGCGAACAGCCGACATGTCGTCGACGCGCACTAATCTTTTCAGTCTGTCGATCTTTTGGTTCGCGTGGGAAGTCCACTGGGGAGCGCTGTTGGGAGCTGCCCTGCAAGGCCAGATCGCTCGCTTCGCACCGGCGGACGCGATCGGCACGGCATCGGCGATCCTGGGAGGAGCGGGAGCGCTGTTCTCCATCGCGTCGCAGTACGGCGCGGGCTTTTTTTCCGACCGCACCGGCCGGCGCATGCCCTTCATCATCGCGGGCACGCTCTGCGATGTCGCAGCCTTGTTCGCGTTCGCGTTGGCGCCCACGTTCGAGCTGGTGCTCCTGGCCTTCGTCGGCGTGCAGCTGTCGCTCAACGCGGCCTGCGGTCCGTATCAAGCGCTTATGCCCGACCGGGTGGAGCTGGCGGCACGTGGCAAAGCCTCCGCGGTGATGGGACTTCTACGGCTCAGCGGCACCGCCGGGGGATTGCTGCTGGCCAAGATATTCGTGCATCAGCCGGGGCCGGGGATGAGCAGCGTGATGTTCACGAGCGGTTTGCTGCACTTGGCGGAGATCGTCTCGGCCATTCTTGTGATCGCGCTCGGCATCACGGCCGCCGGCATGGGCGAGCAACCGCGCGGCAGCAGGCAACGTGTGGTCGCGATTGACATGGCATGGCCGCTACGGTCGAGCTTCGGCTGGCTGATCGTTTCGCGATCGCTCGTCAACCTGGGGCTTTATTCGATCTTGCCCTTCCTGGCGTTCTATCTGCGCTTTGCGCAGCACGTGAACGCCTACATCGGGCGCAGTCTGGATCTGCTGCTCGTCATGATCGCGTGTGCTCTGGTCGGCACCGTGCCGGCCGGCGTGGCGGGCGATCGCATGCCGAAGAAGAGCATCTTGTATTGGGCGCTTGCGTGCTTAGCCGTCGGCGCGCTGTGCTTGAGCCTGGTGCGATCGGCGCACCCCTTGTTATATATCGCCGTGCTGTTGGGGCTGGGCTGGGGAGCGTATTACTCCGTCGATTGGGCCTTAGCGTGCAGCCTGTTGCCGCCTGGCCGGGCCGGCGCCCTCATGGCCGTGTGGAACATCGGGGCTTCTGCGCCCCAAGTCGCCGCGCCGGTGATCGGGGGACTGCTCATCGACCGGGCCGGCGCATGGGCCGGCGATCTGGGGCTCGGTTATCGCGTGCTGTTCGGATGCATCGCGTTGTTCGTGGTGCTCGGTGCCGTGTCGCTGCTGCGCGTGCATGAGCCGGGGAGGATTGGCAGTGCGAACGGGGTAACCGCCAGGAAACGTAGCCAGCTAGAGGAGACGGAAGCGTGAAACAATTGGCGGCTCTGCTCGGCGTGCTCATCGCGGCCTCGCTCCTGATGAGCGCCTGCTCGAAGAACGATCAATCGTCGTCATCCACCACCACGACCGAATCCGCTGCTCCGGGCGGTGCTGACACTGCATCGCCGCCGCCCCCGTCTCCAGACGAGGCCGCGCATGGTGCGCTGCCCATCCCGCTCGCCAAACTTCCCACAAGTCCGGTCGGCAGCGGCAGCGCGGCCGCGGGGGCGAAAGTCTTCTCGGCGAACTGCGCGAGCTGCCATGGCGTGGGCGGCAAGAACGGCAACGTCGGCCCGTCGCTTGCGGGCGTGGGGCTGAAAGCCGGGCAGGTGGCGTACATGGTGAAGAATCCGCAGGGTGTCGACAAGAGCTCGGGCATGCCGAAGCTGCCGCTGACGAGTCAACAGATCGCGGACGTGTCCGCGTATGTCGCCTCGTTGAAGTAACTTCCGTCCCTCGTCAGCCTGAAGGCGCCGTTCGTCTCGAATGGCGCCTCTTCAATTTCCGGGCGCAGCCGGCGGAGCGCGCCGTTTGATGTTCGTGCCGCAACGCGTCGCCTTGTACTGGCTGCGACGGGATTTTCGGCTCGCCGATAATCCGGCGCTGCACAGCGCGCGTGCTGCAGCTACCACGATTTACGCGGTGTACTGCTCGGCCGAGCAGGATGCGCTCAACGTTCGGCAGCGCTCTTTCGTCAACGCCGGCCTGCGCGCGCTGCGCCAGAACCTCGATCGGCTCGATGCATCGCTCACCATCATCGATGGGCCGCCGGCCGCGGGGCTCGCATCAACCGCGATGCGTTTGGGCGCGACCGATGTCCACTGCTCGCGTTCGTTCAATGCGACCGAGCGCGCCGTGGAGACCGGCGTTGCGCAGCAGCTGCACCCTCACAGCATAGCCTTGCATTGCGAGGACGGGGGCCTGGTCCACGATCCCGCGGCGATCGCACAGCACAAACAGGGGCCCGGCGAAGGCTACCGCATTTTTCCGCCGTTCTATGAGGTCTGGCGGACGCTGCGCGTGCCTCGCCCTTTGCCGGCGAGCGCGCCCAACGGACGCGACCCGCAGCCGGGAAGCATTCCGGACGCCCCGCCTGGCGCGGGTGCGCCTGAGGCCACGGAGAGCGCCGCGAACGAGACGCTCGCGCGCTTCGTCGCCGGCCGCGCGGCCGACTATGCCGCCAACGCCGAGTTCCCCGGCCGCGCCGCGACCTCGCTGCTCGCGCCCTATCTGCGCTTCGGCCTGATCAGTCCGCGCACGGTGTATCACGCGCTGGCCGAGCGGTTGGTGCGCTCCTGGACGCTTGCCGAAGAACGCATCGCCATCGAAGCCTTCATACGCCGGTTGGCCTTGCGCGACTTTTTTATGCACCTCGCCTACTATGCGCCGCACATGCACGAGGAAGCGTTGCAGGAGAAGATGCGCGGCTTTTCATGGTCGGATGATGCGGGCCGGCTGCAAGCGTGGCGTGACGGCAAGACTGGATATCCGCTCGTCGATGCGGCGATGCGACAATTACGCCTCGAGGGTCACGTGCACCAGCGCGCCGCCGTCTGCGCCGCATCGTTTTGCGCCTGCGACCTCGGCTTGGATTGGCGCAGCGGGCGCGATGTCTGGATGGCTGAGCTGCTCGCCGCCGACGAGGCGCTGTGCGACGGGAGCTGGCAACGCATCGCCGGCATCGGCTCGGATCAGGCTGCCTATCCGCGCATCTACAACCCGCTGCGGCAGGCGCAACGCTTCGACCCGCAGGGGACCTACGTGCGGCGCTACTGCACCGAGCTTGCGAAGCTGCCGACGCGCGCAGTGCTCGCGCCGTGGGATCTCGGGCGGCAGCAGCAGATCGAGCTTGGGTTCTTCACGCCGCAGCAGTACCCGGCACCCCTCGTGGACCACGAGAGCGCCGCCCGCGAATTTCTCGCCAAGTATCAGCACTACCGCAACCGGCACAGCGCCGGATGAGGCGGGAGAGCGTCGCGCTTACTGCGAGTGGCGCTGCGCGTAGTCCGCGGCGAGCGGCACGCGCGTGATGTGACCGCCATACGCTCGTATGCCCAAGTACAGGTTGATGATGAACCAGGCGGGTAGCAAGAACGGGAGCACGACCGCGCTCTGCCAGCCGACGACCGGCAGATTTGCCGCGCCGCTGTAGACGAAGTACGCGCCGACACCGATCGCATTGACGAGCAATGCCTGGATCGCGTGGTAGCGCACGAACGGCGACAGCCTGCTGCGCAATGCCAAGAGCAGCAATGCCACGGGCCACAGCGGGTAGGCAAGCGCGCTTAACACGCGGTCGTCGTCGCTGGCCTCGTCAAGGTGGACGGGCGACGCTGCGGGTGCCTGAGGAGGGACGTCGGACATGTTGGCGCTCCTTGCTCGGTGGCTGCTGTTGACGCCGGTCTGGATCCTCAGCGGCTGCTGCGGCGCGACATGCATCGCCCGGGCCAGCCGGCAGCCGGAACAGATGGAGTCGACCGCGCAGGTCGCGCAGATCTCGTGCCCGCAATCCGGACACAGCGTCAGCGTCGGCACCTTGGGGTGATAGTAGCAACTCATAGCGAGCCTACCACCCGGCCGCGCGCTTTGTTACAGATAGTTAACGGGCGTGCAGCGTCATGCGCTTCTCTTCCGCGCTCAGCCATTGCAAGCTGACGTCGGAAAAGCCAGAAGCACGCAGCATGCCGGTCATGGCCGCAGGGTTTGGCCCGAACCAGTTGGTGTCGTCGCCTAAGAGCTCTCGTCCGGGGTAGAACGCAAGCGCCGGCTTGCGGTTGTCGAGCATGTCGCAATGCGTCTCGACGATCGCCAGGCCGCCGGGCTTCGTCACATCGCGCGAGCGCTCGAGCGCGAGCATGGGGTGGCGCATGTGGTAGATGACGCCGAAGAAGAAGACGATATCGAACTGGCCCACGTTTTCGCGGCTCAACTCCAAAACATCGATGAGCTGGTCCTCGACGTCGAGTTCTAAGACATCGCGCGCGAGCAAAAACGCCTCGCGATCGCCCCAGCCGCCATAGCCCCATGAGTATTTGTCGGTGGCGAGCACTCTCGCAGCGCCGCGGCGCTTTGCTTCGAAGCTCCACGCGCCATCCCAAGAGCCGATGTCCAACACCGTCTTGCCCGACAGGTCGTGCGGAACGGCGAAGCGGGGCGCATGTTGTTTGCCCACCGGATCGTAAAAGCCGGGCGTCTTCACGCCGTTGCCGAGGTCGATGACGTGCCACCAGCGATATCGCGCAACACGCTCGTGCAGGTCATCGGGTGAAAGCCTCACGTCCATCAGCGCACCGAATCGAACGCTTTGTCAAACGCGCTTGGGGAGGGGTGGACGGCCAGCAATCGGAAACGGAAATCGGTGCAACCGGAAAAGGCGGTGCGCGCGGGCGTACGCTTGGGACGTGCCTCGTCCGCTGAACTGACTTCGCAACGCTCCACGCTCAGCCGCCGCCTACAATCCTTCACGCGCCGCGTGTCGCAAGCCGCAACGTCGTTGCTGCTGCCGTTTTCGAGCCGGCTGGATTGGCGCGCTCCCAGCGGCGCTCGACATGCGAACCGGGGATCCGTCGCGGCTCGCCTCGACGACATACGACAGACGGTCGACCTGCTCTTGCAGCGCTGCGATAGCCTGCTGCAACAGCGCTGCGTGGAGCTCAACGAGCGGGATATGCTCGTGCGCACGCCCGATGGGTGGCTGCTCGTCCCTAAAGAAGATGAAGCGTTGCTGGCCGTGATGCTCGAGGGCGGCGTGTTGGAGCCCGGCACGCGCCGCGTCTTGACCTCGCTCCTGCATGACGGTGACACCATGGTGGACGTGGGGGCGAATATCGGCCTGCTGTGCTTGCCGGCTGCGCGCAGCGTGGGCGCCGGCGGCCGCGTGCTGGCATTCGAGCCGGTGCCGCGTTTAGCGCAGCTGCTGGAGCGCAGCATGCATCTCAATTTCGTGTCGGACCAGGTGCGCGTACGCCAAGCCGCCTGCGGCGATCGCGCGGGCAGCGCGAGACTGCACGTCGGCCGGATCCTGGGCCACAGCTCGCTGCTGCCGCTGGACGCGGCGCGTGAGACGATCGACGTGCCGCTGGAAATGCTCGACGACCAGATCAGCCCCGGCTCGCGCGTCGCCGTCGTGAAGCTCGATGCGGAGGGATACGAGCTGCCGGTCTGGCGCGGCATGCGGCGCGTCCTCAACGAGAACGCGGAGCTGTGCGTCATCGTCGAATTCGGGCCCAGCCACCTGCAGCGCGCGGGCGTGAGCATCGCCGCCTGGCTGGATGAATTCCGCGCAGGCGGCTTCGGCATCTACGAGATCGATGAACGCGGCGGCGTCTGCTCGCCCCTGCGCAGCCGCGGTTTGGAGGACGTCGTCTCGTTGAATCTGCTGCTGCTGCGGCGGCCACCGAGCGATTATCCGACGCTCGAATTCGCGTGAACGTTCC
>JALYZS010000371.1 GCA_030948745.1 Vulcanimicrobiota bacterium
ACCGATGCGGAGCGTGGCAAGACCATCAACAAAACAGTTTTTCCGGGCATTCAAGGCGGACCGCTCATGCATGTCATCGCCGCCAAGGCGGTGGCTTTCGGGGAGGCGCTCAAGCCCGAATTCAAAAGCTATGCGCGCCAGGTGGTGCGCAACGCACAAGAGCTCGCCCGCGCGCTGGAATCCCACGGGTTGCGCATCGTCACCGGGGGCACGGACAACCACCTCATGCTCGTCGACGTCTCGGTGCTCGGCCTGACCGGCAAAGCGGTCGAGGAGTATCTCGATCGCATCGGCATCACGGTGAACAAGAACACCATCCCATTCGATAGACACCCGCCCGCGGTGGCGAGCGGCATACGCATCGGCACGCCCGCAGTCACGTCGCGCGGCATGCAAGAAGCGGAGATGCGCCGCGTCGCGGAGATCATCGGTGAGGCGCTGCGCGATATCGGCAAGGACGCGCGCGTCGATACCTTGCGCGGCCAGGTGTACGAGCTCACCGGCGCGTTTGGCGTGCCCTAACGATGGAGACCCGAGCGCTCGACCACGCGCGGGTGGTGACCGCGCCGGATTTCCCGGGCCTGCGCATGGTCGATCACCCTTTGATCGCCGATAAGCTCGGACGCTTACGGGATGCCTCGACGCCGAACAAAGAATTCCGCGAACTCTGTGCTGAACTGGCGACGCTGCTCGCCTGGCCGGCGACGGCGGACCTCGAGACGCGCGACACGCAGGTGGCGACGCCGCTCGGTTGGGCGGCAGCGAAAAGCATCGTCCGCGTGCCGCTGCTCGTCCCCATCTTGCGCGCCGGGCTCGGTCTGGTACCGGGGTTCCATGCGCTCATGCCGCAATCACGCGTGGCGCACGTCGGCATCTATCGCGACCCCGATACGTTGCGCGCCGTGCCGTACTATGTCAACTTGCCCGAACGCCTGGCGGACTGGCGCATCTTCATCCTCGACCCCATGCTTGCCACCGCAGCCTCGGCGATCGCCACCGTCGGTCTGCTGTTGAGCCACGGCGCACGCCTGGCGGACATCCGCATGATCACCCTCATCGCGGCGCCCGAAGGACTGCGTGCACTGTTCGCGGCGCATCCAGGCTTGATCTCGTTCACGTGCGCCGTCGATCGCCACCTCAACGAGCATGGCTACATCATTCCAGGGCTGGGCGATGCGGGGGACCGTCTGTACGGGGCGGGAGCGGGCAGAGTGCCGCAGACCTCTTCGCCCGTCGACACGCTCGACGACGCCGGGACCCGCGGATGAACGATCTGGCTCGCGTAGGATCTGTGGAATCTGCGGAAGATATGCTCGAGCGCCCGTCCTGGGATGCTTACTTCATGGCGATCGTCCGGGCGGTCGCGACGCGGGCGACGTGTTCGCGACGCGCCATCGGCGCGGTGCTCGTGAAGAACAAGATGATCCTCGCGACCGGCTATAACGGGGCGCCGGCAGGCTTGCGGCACTGCGATCACACGCATGGCGGCGACGTGCTCAACGGCCACTGCGCCCGCTCCACCCATGCGGAGCAGAACGCGATCGTGCAAGCAGCACGTCATGGTGTCTCCATCGAGGGCGCGACGCTCTACTGCAGCAACAACCCGTGTTTGACGTGCGCCAAGCTGCTCATCAACGCGGGCGTGCGCAGAATCGTGTATGCTGGCGCCTATCCCGACGAGATCGCCGTCGGGCTGCTCGCCGAAGCAGGTGTCGGCAGCGAGCGCTTCAGCGGCGAGCGCGGAGCGTGACCACCCTGTGACCGCGATGCTCCCGCTCGCCGCGCAGCGTCCTTTCAATATCGACATCGAATGGCTGTGCGGCATCACGTTCGTGCTCGCCGCGCTCACCTGCGCGGTCGTGACGCCACTCGTGCGCCGTATGGCGTTTGCGGTCGGCGTCTTCGATCAGCCGGACGGCGAGCGTCGCATCCATAGCCAACCGACCCCGCGGCTCGGCGGGATCGCGATCTTCATCGGCTTCATGCTCGCGCTCTTCGCCATCTTGAACCTGGCGCTCGGCAACAATTTCGTCATCCATCATTTCCTCGGCACCGCTGACCTGGCGCACATCATCGGCTTGCTGTTCGGCGGCACGCTCATGCTCGGGGTCGGGCTGTGGGATGACATCATGGGGATGAAGCCGCGCCGCAAGCTGGCCGCGCAGTTCGGCGTCGCGGTCATCGCGATCGTGCTCTACAAGTTCACGATCTACGGCTTCACGCTGCCGCACTTCGGCTATGTTAGCCTGGGCTGGGCGGCCATCCCGTTCACGCTGTTCTGGTACTTGGGCATGGTGAACGCCATCAATTTCATGGATGGCCTCGACGGCTTGGTCACGGGGGTGACGCTTATCGCCGCGCTCACGATGATCGTCGTGTCCTTGTGGCATCACGAATACCTCGTCGCCATCACCATGTGCGCGCTCGGAGGAGCAGCCGCCGGCTTCCTTCCTTTTAACTACAACCCAGCGCGGATCTTCATGGGCGACGGCGGCTCGCTCTTCATCGGGTTCGTGCTCGCCAGCGCTTCGGTGATGGGCACGGAGAAGGTTTCCGTGGCCATCTCACTGGCCGTGCCGCTGTTGGTGCTCGCGTTGCCCATTTTCGATACCGCCAGCGTCATCGTGCGGCGGCTGCGCAAGCGTTCCCCCATCTTCCTGGCGGATCGCAGCCACATGCACTACCAGCTGCTGGAGTTCGGCTTGTCGCAGCGCCAAGTCGTCATCGTGCTGTACTTCGTGTGCGGCATCCTGGGCGCCATTGCGCTCGTGCTTTCGAGGCCGGGCGGACCGCACATATTTTGATGCGGCCGCTGAACGTCGCCGTCGTCTTCGGCACGCGGCCGGATGCGGTGAAGATGGCGCCGGTCGTGCACGCGCTGAGCGCCGACTCGCGCTTCCGCTGCATCACGATCGCGACCGCCCAGCACCGCGAGATGCTTGACGAGGTGACGGCGTTGTTCGAGCTGCGCGCCGAATACGATCTCGGCGTGATGACCGAAGGCCAATCCCTCACCGACGTCACGACCCGCGTGCTGGAGCGCGTCAGCACGGTGTTGCAAGACAGCAAGCCCGACGTGGTGCTCGTGCACGGCGACACGACCACCTCGACCGCCGCCGCGCTCGCGGCGTATTATCAGAAGATACCGGTCGGGCACGTCGAGGCCGGGCTGCGCACGACCACCATCTACGAGCCGTTTCCGGAGGAGATCAACCGCCGCCTCACGGGCGTGCTCGCGACCTATCACTTCGCACCCACCTCGCTTGCCAAACAGAATCTGTTGGGCGAGGGCAAAGACCCGGGCAAGATCGTCGTCACCGGCAACACCGTGATCGACGCCTTCCTGTGGGTGCACGAGCGGGTAACCCAGGGCGACGCCGCGGCATTCGCGACGCCGCGCATGGTGTTCGCTGAAGCGCATCGGCGCGAAAACCTGGGCGCGCCGTTGGAAGGTTTCTGTCGCGCGCTCGCGGCGGTGATCGACAAACGTCCCGACGTGTCTTTGATCTGGCCGGTGCATCCGAACCCGCCCATCGTCGAGACGGTGCGACGGCTGCTCGAAGGCAAGCCACGCGTGCACCTCATCGCGCCGCTGAGTTATCGCGCACTCGTGGCGACGATCGCACGCGCGACGGTTGTGGTCACCGATTCCGGCGGCCTGCAAGAAGAAGCGCCCTGTCTCGGCAAGCCGGTGCTCGTGTTGCGCCGGGTCACGGAGCGACCTGAGGGATTGGCCGCGGGCACGCTTCGACTCGTCGGTGTGGCAGAAGATGACATCGTACGCGAACTCGCCGCAGTGCTCGACGATCACGCGTTGTACGAACGCATGGCTCACGCGACCAATCCATATGGCGACGGGCACGCAGCGCAGCGCATCGCCGATGCGTTGTGGGCATTCGCACGAGGTGGCGCCTTGCCGGCTGAGTTTTCGCCCGCAAACGGGGCGACATTGCCGCTCGTTTCTTCGTGAACGATCGCGAGCCGCTCTCGCTGGCCCAATTAGGCGGCGTGGGCGTGTCGGTGGTCGCAACCCTGCTCGTGGCGGTGACGCTCGGCCTGCTTGCTGCGCGCTACCTGCATTGGAACTGGGCGGTGCCCGCAAGCGTTCTGCTCGGCTTTGCGGCCGGAATCTACTCCATCTACCGTCAGCTGCGATCGCGTATGTAGGCGGTCGCTGAAGGGCACCCGCGCCGGGCGGCTCGAACGGCCTGCAACCGATGGAAGCCTTGCGTTCGTTCCAGGCGGTAGCAGTTCGCAGCCTGGTCTTCGCGGGGGCTGCCGCCGTGCTCGTCGCCGCGTTCGTCCCGACCAAGACCGCTGCGCTTGCGCTGTTCGTGGGCAATGCTGTTGGCGTCGCATACCTTTTTCATATCGCTGGAACGTTTCACCGGTTGGTGAAAAGCGGAAAGAAATATCTACCGTTTTTGACCGTCGGCGCGGCCATCCGGGTCGTGCTCGTCGGCGCGTTGCCGTTCATCATTTTTCGCCACGGCCCGGCGCTCGTTTACTTCACGTATCTTGCTGGATTTGTCGCAGCCTTGGGAGTGGCTATTCTGTCCTATCAGAAACAAACCAGAGCGGATTGCGCCCTGAAACCGGTCGACGGATCTTCAGCGAGCACGAGCGCGTAAGGACACATGCAGGAGACTATCGGCAGCCACCCCCTGTGGCACCTGACGTTTCTGCCTGGGCCGTTCAGCAC
>JALYZS010000374.1 GCA_030948745.1 Vulcanimicrobiota bacterium
GCCGATGCGATGCGCCTCGTCCTGCAGGTCGGCGGCCAAGATAATCGCGCGCGTTAGATGCGCCGTGTCGTAGTCGCTCGCAAACGCTTTGAGCTGTTTCTGAATCTCAGCATTCGTGGTCGTGACGCTCTTGAACGCCGGGCGCAAGCGGCTGCCGATCGCACCGTAGAGCGGATAATTGGAGATGACGATCTCGCGCCGTATCTTCGCGGCTTCGATCTCGTTCGACAGGGCGAGCGTCGCCGCGTCGCCCGGCGCGTAACGCAAAGCGCGCTGCGCTGCCACTTCGGCGTCGTCAAGCTTGCTGTTGATGAAGTCCTCTTTCGCGCGCAGATACAGCACCTTGCCTAAACCGGTGCGCGCATGGGCGTTTTTGGGATCGAGCGCAAGCGCGAGCGCGTACTCGGTCTCAGCGTCTTTGAGGTTGAGCCGGGTGAGCGCCTGATCGCCCTGCGCGCTGCGCACGCCCACCATCCAATGGGTGAGCGACTGCGCGCAGCCCCCCAAGCACAGCGTGCTGGCGCACAGTAATGCGACCAACGACCGTCTAGGCGTGTTGCAGACCATGATCCACCAAAAACCTTGCTACCGTCACGATGAGCTCGGCCGCCGGCCGTAAGAGCAGCTGCGCGAGCAGTGTGCCGATGACTGCGCTGATCACCAGATACAACAACATCGACTTGATGTCGTGCTCGGGCCGCATTCCCAAAGCCGCTTGATCCGTGATCACGGCTGCGGTGGGGTCGACGACGAGCGTCAGCGTGATCGTCGCCACCCCGGTGATGAGGCCCGAGAGCAGCAATGCGGTGCCGGTGACTTTGGGGTCGATGACGCCCGCGTAGAAGGCCGACAGCGGCCCCGCCACCCAAAAAGCCATGACGACCACATTCCACACGAGGAACCCCTTGGGCAGGCCGCTCGGACTGTAGCGCAACATGCGGCTGCGCGGTATCCGAAACTCCGCCAGGGCGGAGCGGAACGTCGAGGGACGCGCGAGCTGACCGATGGCCCAGATCAGCGATCCACGCCGCTCAAAGGAGTTGATGCCGCGTTGCAGCAGCACCGCAAACGTCGGCGTGAGGGCCCCGCCGACGAGCGTGCCGACCGTCGCTGCGGCGATGATGATGCGCAGATCGCGCTCGAAGCCGTTCGCGTCACCGAGTCGGCGCGACACGTCGATGAGCGCACCCATGAGCGGCGCGTAGACCAGGTTGAGCATGCGCGACGACGTGGCGAACAGATTGAACAAGGTCAAGCCGGTCGCCACGCGCCGGCTGCGCACGCCCGCAAGCCGAGCCGCACCGGTGCCCATCTGCAGCGTCTGTGCGCCGCAATAGAGCACGGCGGCGACGACCAGATATGACGTCACCGGATAAAGCGGATGGGAAGTCAAAACGTTAAGCTGACTGCGGCAAGGTCTCGAACGCGTCGGCGATCTGCTGCGTGTCGACCGGCCCGAGCACGGTGAGCGCCAAACGGCCGCTCCCGAACAGCTGACGTGCGAACCCATCCACGTCGTCTTTGGTGACAGCGTCGATGCGCGCGGTGATCTCCGCGGTCGGGATATGACGCCCGATGTTGAGCTCAGAGCGGCCCAGCCGGATCATGCGCGTGCTCGTGCTCTCCAAGGAGAGCAACATGTTGCCCTTGATGTGCTCCTTGGCGCGCGACAGCTCTTCCGGTGTCACACCGTCGTCGGCCATCCGGTTGAGCTCCTGGCGGATGAGCGACACCACCTCGATCGCGTTCTTGGGACCGGTGGACGCCGCGACGCTGAAGATGCCCGCGTTGCGATACGCGTTGTGGGCCGAGTACACGCTGTAGACGAGGCCGCGCTTCTCCCGGATCTCCTGGAACAGACGCGAGGCCATGCCGCCGCCGAGAATCGCGTCCAAGACGGAGAGCGCGAAGCGGCGGTCATCATTGGCGCCCGTGCCCTCGGCGCCGATGAGCAGATAGACCTGCTCGCAATCTTTGTGACGCCCGGTGAACGCCGGCCGGAACACCGGCCGCGGCGGCTCGTCCCCGATCGAGCGGCCGTGCATCGAGCCCAGATCGGCCTGCACAAGCTTGACGAGTTCGGCATGTTCCACGTTGCCCGCGGCGGTCACGACGACGCGATCCGGCGTGTAGCGCTTCGCCATGTAGGCGGCGATGGCGTCACGATTGATCGCCGACACCGTCTCGGCGTAGCCGATCGTCGGTTCGCCGAGCGGACTGCCGGCCCACACCGAACGCAAGAACAAGTCTTGGCTCACCTCATCCGGCGAGTCGTCGTACATCCGGATCTCTTCCAGGATGACCTGCTGCTCGTTATGCAGATCCTGGGGGTCGAATTTGGCGTGACGGAACATGTCCGACAGCACGTTGAACGCAAGGCCGGCCTGCATGTCGACGACCCGCCCGTGGTAGCAGGTGACTTCCTTATCGGTGAACGCGTTCAGGTTGCCGCCGATGGAGTCCATCAATTCGGCGATCTGGCGCGCGCTGCGCGTGGGCGTACCCTTGAACAGCATGTGCTCGATGAGGTGGCTGATGCCGCGCATCTGCGGCTCTTCGTGTGAGGAGCCCACCCCCACCCAGACGCCCATGCTGACGCTGCGCACGCCCGGCAGCTGCTCGCTGATGACGCGGACGCCGTTATCGAGGACGGTCTTGGCGTAGGACGATGGTTCGTCGCTCATTCGTGCTGCAGCCAGTGCGGATCCCAATACGTTGTACCCCATTCCAGCGTCGAGCGCTGTCCGCGCCTTCGCACGAGCGCCGCGCTCGAAAAGACCGTGCGCGCTACCGGCACTGCGTAATCCCCCGACACGGGCTTGCCCGGCAACGCGGCGAT
>JALYZS010000375.1 GCA_030948745.1 Vulcanimicrobiota bacterium
GTGGAACCGTAAGGAATACATCAAGGAATGTTAGACGTCAACAATTTCGATGCGATGCGCATCGGGCTCGCAAGCCCGGAGCAGATCCGCGCGTGGTCGTTCGGTGAAGTAAAAAAGCCGGAGACCATCAACTACCGCACGCTCAAGCCCGAGCGCGACGGTTTGTTTTGCGAAAAGATCTTTGGCCCGACCAAAGACTGGGAATGCCATTGCGGCAAGTACAAGCGGATCCGCTTCAAGGGCATGATCTGCGATCGTTGCGGCGTGGAGATCACGCGCGCCAAAGTGCGTCGCGAGCGCATGGGCCACATCGAGCTCGCGACGCCGGTGTCGCACATCTGGTATTTCAAGGGCGTGCCCAGCCGCATCGGCATCCTGCTCGACATGTCGCCGCGTCAGCTCGAGAAGGTCATCTATTTCGCCGCCTACATCGTCATCGATCCGGGCGGAACGCCGCTTGAGAAGCGCGAGATCCTCACCGAGCAGAAGTACCGCGAGCACCGCGACAAGTACGGCAATGCGTTCCGCGCCGGCATGGGCGCAGAGGCGGTCCGCGAGCTGCTGCGCGACCTCAACCTGCATAAGCTGCAGACCGAGCTGCGCAGGGACTTCCAAGAGACCTCCGGCCAGAAGCGCATCAAGACGATCAAGCGGCTGGAAGTGGTCGAAGCGTTCGTGCACTCAGGCAACAAACCCGAGTGGATGATCCTGTCGAGCGTGCCGGTCATCCCGCCGGAACTGCGCCCGATGGTGCAGCTCGACGGCGGCCGCTTTGCCACCTCCGATCTCAATGACTTGTACCGGCGCGTCATCAACCGCAACAACCGGCTCAAACGGCTGCTCGAGTTGTCGGCGCCCGAGATCATCATCAAGAACGAAAAGCGCATGCTGCAAGAAGCGGTGGATGCGCTCATCGACAACGGCCGTCGCGGCCGTCCGGTGACGGGTCCGAACAACCGTCCGCTGAAGTCGCTGTCCGACATCCTCAAAGGCAAGCAAGGCCGCTTCCGCCAGAACCTGCTCGGCAAGCGCGTCGACTACTCCGGCCGTTCGGTCATCGTCGTCGGCCCCAACCTGCGGCTGCATCAGTGCGGCCTGCCCAAAGAGATGGCGCTCGAGCTCTTCAAGCCGTTCGTCATGAAGAAGCTCGTCGACCGCGGTCAAGCGCACAACATCAAAAGCGCCAAGCGCATGGTGGAGCGCGTGCGGCCTGAGGTCTGGGACGTGCTGGACGAGGTCATCAAAGACCATCCGGTGCTGCTCAACCGCGCCCCGACGCTGCATCGCCTGGGCATCCAGGCGTTCGAGCCGGTGTTGGTCGAGGGCAAGGCGATCCAGATCCATCCGCTCGTGTGCACACCCTACAACGCCGACTTCGACGGCGACCAGATGGCGGTCCATTTGCCGCTGTCCGCGGGTGCGCAGGCCGAAGCACGCATCTTGATGCTGTCGAGCAACAACATCTTGCAGCCGTCCTATGGCAACCCGGTGTCCATTCCGACTCAGGACATGGTGCTCGGCTTGTACTACTTGACGATCGACTCGGCTGCGGCCGGATCGATCCCCTCGATGCCGCGGCACAACGGCGAGAAGTCGTTGCGCACGTTCTTCGACGACAAGGAAGCCCAGCTCGCGTACGATGCAGAAGCGATCTCGCTGCACGAGCCGATCAAGGTGCGCTGGCGCAACGGCGAGCTCATCGAGACGACGGTCGGGCGCGTCATCTTCAACGTGGCGTTCCCGCACGAGTGGAACCGTGCGTTCGTCAACAAGACGATCGACAAGAAAGGCCTCACCTCGCTCATCGCGGATTGCTACCGTCATTACGGCAACGCCGAGACGGCGAGCTTCCTGGACTCCATCAAGACGCTCGGCTTCCGCTTCGCGACCGTCTCCGGCACGACCGTGTCCATCAGCGACATCGTCATCCCCAAGAAGAAGGCGGCGCTCATCGAGAAGGCCGACAACCAGGTCACGCAGATCAACGAGCTCTACAAGACCGGTTTGCTGTCTGACGACGAGCAGTACACCAAGACCATCGACGTCTGGACCAAGACCGGCGAAGAAGTCACGCAGGCCATGCTCGCGGAGCAGGACCGCCTGAATTCCATCTTCATGATGGCGACCTCGGGTGCGCGTGGCTCCATCGCCCAGGTGAAACAGATCGCCGGCATGCGCGGTTTGATGGCTGACCCATCCGGGCGCATCTTGAGCATCCCCATCAAGGCCAACCTCAAAGAAGGCCTGACGGTGCTCGAGTACTTCATCTCGACCCACGGCGCGCGCAAAGGTCTGGCCGACACGGCCCTGCGCACCGCCGACTCGGGGTATCTGACGCGCCGCCTGGTCGACGTCGCCCAGGACGTCATCATCCGGGAAGAAGACTGCAACACGGACGACGGCATCGTCGTGCGCGATATCGCGGAAGGCAAAGAGACCATCGAGCCGCTCGTCAACCGCATCGTGGGCCGTTACGCCTTGGCGGACATCGTCGATCCGAACGACGCGAAGAACGTGCTCGTGCAACGCGGTCACGAGATCGACGAGGACATCGCCAATCGCATCATCGCGGCAGGCATCAAAGCGGTCTCGATCCGCTCGGTGCTCAGCTGCGACGCGCGCGTCGGCGTGTGCGCCGTGTGCTACGGCCGCAATCTGGCCACCGGCGGCGTCGTGGATATCGGCGAAGCGGTGGGCATCATCGCGGCGCAGAGCATCGGCGAACCTGGCACGCAGCTGACGCTGCGAACCTTCCACACGGGCGGCGTGGCGTCGGAAGACATCATCACCGGTCTGCCGCGCGTCGAGGAGCTGTTCGAGGCGCGCAAACCCAAAGGTCAGGCGATCATCACCGAGGAGTCCGGCTCCGTCCATATCCAGGAGGAGAAGGGCATCCGCGAAGCGGTGATCACCGACGCCGAGGGCGAGGAGCACGTCTACGAGATCCCGTTCAACGTGCACGTCACGGTGAAGGATGGCGACCAAGTCGCGGCCGGGGATCAGCTCATCGAGGGCTCGGTCAACCCGCACGACATCCTGCGCATCAAGGGTGAGACGGCGTTGCAGAACTATCTCGTGCAAGAAGTGCAGAAGGTCTACCGCAGTCAAGGTGTGGACATCAACGACAAGCACATCGAAGTGATCGTGCGCAGCATGCTGCGCAAGAAGAAGGTCACCGACAGCGGCGACACGCGCCTGTTGCCGGGGCAGATGCTCGACGCTGAGAAGTTCGCTGAGAACAACGCCAAGACGGTCGCCCGCGGCGAGGAGCCCGCCAAGGCGGACACCGTGCTGCTGGGCGTCACCAAGGCGTCGCTTGCGACCGAGTCGTTCTTGTCGGCGGCATCGTTCCAGGAGACGACCCGCGTGCTCACGCAGGCGGCGATCGAAGGGAAATACGACCCGCTGCTCGGTCTGAAAGAGAACGTCATCATCGGCAAGCTCATCCCAGCAGGCACGGGCATGCCGCGCTACCGCTCGGTCGAGACCTCGGTAAAAGGGCGGCCGAAGTTCCGTGAGACGGATATCTTCGCCGACCTGCCTTCGGATGCCGAGCTCACGACCGAACCCGCGGCAGAACCCGATCTCGAGCCGTCGTCGGATGCGCCACCGGCCGAGCCGGTTGCGGTGGCGAGCGAAGCGGATCAAGCCGCAGAGCCCGATGCACAGCTCGAGCCCGAACCCGCGACCGTGTCCAGCTCGTCAATGCCATCCGAAGATGGTCAAGGCACGCTGCCGCCGCTGGGCGAGGGCGGGCATGAAATGGACATGTAGCCAGCACGCAAACGACAGCAGGGGCGGCCTCCACCGTCCCCTTACATCTAATACATCCTACGCAATCCATCGTGTTGCATGCGCTTGACGGTCAAGCGTTCCGTCTGGTAGAATACGTTGGTTGCGGGACTCCTCCGGGAGCACCCGTGTTCTCCGGTGGTTTTCTTCCCATTCCGCCACGGCGAGATCCCAGAAGAGAGGCTGCACGAGCCGCCCCGCTGGTATCGGCCGCTCGCGGCTTCGTCGATCAAAGCAGAGGAACGTTGCCCACAATCAGCCAGCTGGTGCGAACCGGCCGCAAAAAACTACGCAAGAAATCGAAGTCCCCAGCGTTTTTAGTATCGCTGACCGGGGCCAAGCCGGGTCATGCCGACCTGCCGCAGCGCACCAAGATCAATCTGCGCGGCAATCCGCTGCGCCGCGGCGTGTGCACGCAAGTGAAAACGGTCACCCCGAAAAAGCCGAACTCCGCGCTGCGCAAAGTCGCGCGCGTGCGCTTGACCAACGGCATCGAGGTCACCGCATACATCCCGGGCATCGGCCACAATCTGCAAGAGCACTCCGTGGTGTTGATCCGCGGCGGCAAGGTGAAAGATCTGCCCGGCGTGCGCTACCATATCATCCGCGGCACGCTCGACGCGCAAGGCGTGCAGAACCGCAAGCAAGGCCGTTCCAAGTACGGCGCCAAGCGGCCAAAGGCGTAAGCGATGCCACGCAAAGGCGCCGTCCCCAAACGGCAAGTGCTGCCCGACCCGCGTTTCAACTCGCGCGTGCTCGCCCGCTTCATCAACAAGATCATGCTGCGCGGCAAGAAGAGCACCGCGGAACGCATCACCTATGGCGCGTTCGACATCCTGAAGACCAAGACGGGCAAAGACCCGATGGAAGTGTTCACGCAGGCGCTCAACAACGCGATGCCGCTCATCGAAGTGCGGCCGCGGCGCGTCGGCGGTGCGACCTACCAGGTGCCGATGGAGGTCCGTCCGGACCGCCGTCAAGCCATGGGCATGCGCTGGCTCATCGGCTATGCGCGCAGCCGGCCTGGGCGCACCATGGAGGATCGTCTGGCCGCCGAGCTGCTCGACGCCGCCAACAATCAGGGCAACTCGGTGAAAAAGCGTGAGGACACGCATCGCATGGCTGAGGCGAACAAAGCGTTCGCACATTATCGATGGTGATCTCAAACGTTGAAAACAAGCCTGGGAGCAAAGTGAGTTCGGGCAGACAATTCGCTCTGGCCAACACGCGCAATATCGGTATTGCCGCGCATATCGACGCGGGCAAGACCACGACCACCGAACGCATCCTGTTTTACACCGGCCGCACCCACAAGATGGGCGAGGTCCATGAGGGCGCAGCCACCATGGACTGGATGGAGCAGGAGCAGGAGCGCGGCATCACCATCACCTCGGCCGCCACCACCTGCGTCTGGGACGCCCACACGATCAAC
>JALYZS010000020.1 GCA_030948745.1 Vulcanimicrobiota bacterium
GCCAGCAGCATGTTCACGCCGCTCGCCTCAAGCTCGCTCGGCGATACCCCTTTGACCGTCGCTTGCGTACCGACCGGCATGAAGACCGGCGTCTCAACGTCGGCGTGGGCCGTCTGCAAAATCCCCGCCCGCGCGTTGTCGCTCGTGGCAAGCAGACGAAATGGCTTCACCTCGCCCGGGTAGTGCGCAAACGAGCGATCAGGTCGGAAAAATCTTGCGGCCACGGTGCGCGAAAGTCCAAGGCCTGATGCGTGAGGGGATGCTCGAACGCGAGCCCGGCGGCGTGCAGTGCCTGACGCGGCATGCCGAAGGCCGGCTCTAAGGGTCCATACGTCGCATCGCCGATCACCGGATGGCCGATCGCAGCGCAATGGACCCGTATCTGGTGCGTTCGCCCGGTCTCAAGCTCCACGCGCAGGAGCGCAGCCCTGCCGTACGTCTCGCTGACCACGTAATGGGTCAATGCCGGGCGACCGTCCTCGCGCACAGCGAACTTCGTACGGTCGTGCGGATCGCGGCCGATCGGTGCATCGATCGCTCCGCGAGCGTTGGGCGGAGCGCCGACGACCGCAGCGTCATAACGGCGCTTAATCCGCCGCTGCGCCATCGCCCGGCTCAGTGCCAGCATCGCCCGTTCGTTTTTGGCCACGACCAATAAGCCCGAAGTGTCCTTGTCCAAGCGGTGCACGATGCCGGGCCGGCGCACCCCGTTGATCGCGGGAAGCGGCCCCAGCCGTGCGAGCAGCGCGTTGACGAGCGTTCCGTCAGGCGTGCCGCGCGCTGGATGGGTCGCCATGCCGGCAGGCTTGTCCACGACGCAGAGGTCGGCGTCATCATACACGATCTCGATCGGCAGATCTTGCGGTTGCGCGGAAGGTTCGCGTGGCGGCACCGCACGCACGTGGATGCGCTCACCGCGCGAGAGCACGTACGAGGCCTTGACTGTCTTTCCGTCGATCTGCACGCCACCCGAGCGGATGAGCGCGGCGCATGCGCTGCGCGAACGGTCCAACGCCTTTGCCAGCATCACGTCGAGGCGGTGGCCGGCGTCAGCGGCGTCGACATCGATGTCGCGGCCGCCGTCAATCATTCGTCGGCCAGCGCGGGCGGGGCGATCGCTGCTGTGGCGGCGCTGGCGGCGTGTTGCCGGTCGTGCACGAGCATCTGCGCCAGCAACAGCGTCACGCCGATGGTGATCGCCGAATCCGCCACGTTGAACACATTAGGCCAGATGCGGACGTCGATGAAATCGTGCACGTAGCCGAAGCGGACCCGATCGACGATGTTGCCGACCGCACCGCCGAAGATGAGCGCAAACGCCGCATGCACGAGCGGCGACGCGCCCTCGCGCCGGTACCATAGATAGAACATCACGAGCACGATCGCCGCGGCGCCCGTCAACAACAGCGGATGTGAACCGAACAGGCCGAACGCGCCATGATAGTTCTGCACGTAGGTGAAGTGCAAGATGTGCGGCACGACGATGCGACTCTCGCCCGGCCAAAACGTCGTCGCGATGATGTGCTTGGTGTACTGATCGGCGGTCACGATCAGCGCTGCGATGATCGCGAGCGACAGAGTGCGCATCGCCTTTCAGTGTCCGGGTGGCTGTAACAAGCGCAAGAAATCCTCGAGGAAGGTGCTCACGCCAGGCAGATGGGTCGCAATGATCTGATGGATGATCCACACGACCAACGAGACAAGCAGCGTCGCACCCAAGATCGTCCCCAGGCCGCGCGACAGGCCCGCCAAAAAATTCAGCCACAGCAGCCGTCCGGGGCGTTGCAGCAAGCCCAGATAATCGCCCAGGTTCATCCGCTCGACGATCTTGGCGATGCGGTCGATCTCACGTGTTATGGCCCGCAGCTCTTCTGCCGTCGGCTCCGGATCGTGCTTACCGCTCCCCGGTGGATTCCGTACAAACATCATCCGCCGCCTTGGGTCAGTTGGTCGCTCATCGCATCGACCCAGGCGAGCGCCACCTGCACGATATGGTAGAGAACGGATTGCGCACCGTGCCGCGCGCCAAGTCCCAGGACGGCGAAGCCGAGCAACGTCGCAAGCGCACCCACGATCGCGCCGCCGGCGAAGTTCCCGGCGAAGATGCGCAAGGGGCTGGCGTAGTAGCCCGCAGCCCGCCGGGCGCCCAGCCGCAGCAACACGTTCTTCAGCTCGCGCACGCGCTGCGCTTGCACCTGGAGGTCGTCGATGCGGACCGTCTGGGGTTCCACGCGGTTTAGGCTGCGAGGCTTTCGATCGTCTCGCCCGTGATATACGAGATGTACACCGGCACGAGCGGCAGCACGCAGGGCGAGATGAACGAGACGAGGCCGGCGATGAAGATCGCCCCGAGGGAAAGCACATCACCGGACGCTTCCGGGCCGGTGCCGACGTTTGCGAGCGACGGGAACGTCTTATAGAGGAAACCGGTGAAGCGCAAGAACGAATTCGTGACAAGCACGAGCCCCATCGCGATGACGATCACGCCTGCGAAGATCTCGATGACCGGCAGAAAACGCTTGATCCGGTTCAGCAGCGGCAAGATGTACTCGAGCGCGATACTCGTGAGCAAGAACGGCACCGCAAGGCCGAGCGAGTAGACGAACAACTCGCCGATGCCGGCGCTCACGGTTTTGGATTCGCTCGCGTGCGCGAGCACCGCGGCGAGGATCGGACCGATGCAGGGTGACCAACCCGCCGCGAAGCCGACGCCGACGAGAAACGATCCGGCATACCCGACGCCTGAACGGCGAAATCGTAAGCGTTTGTCCATCGCGAGAAAAGGCAGCCGGAACAGGCCCAGCATATTGAGGCCCAGAACGATGACGACCACGCCGAGCACGCGCGTCACGAGCGTGCGATATTCGGCGAACACCTGACCAAGCGCACTTGCGGTCGCGCCTGCCAGGATGAAAACGCACGTGAATCCCGCGATGAAGATGAGCGAGTGGATCACGACGTCGCGGCGAGAGAAGCGTGCGGTCTTCATCCTGCGGTGACGTCCCTTATCGTAGTGGCGGTCATTCGAAGGCGCGCATCCTCTGATGGTGACAGCGAGACGGAGAGCGGATTGGACGCAATACTAGCGGCGGCGCCGCACTGGTTCACATATCCCGGAAAGCACGAAGTCGCTTTCCAACTGTGGCGTCTATCCATCCGCTGGTACGGGTTGAGCTACCTTTTCGGCGCCATTCTCGTGTACCTCCAGTTGCAAAGCCGCCCGAGTCGTGAACGCACAGGCATGACGGTGGATCAGGCGCAGGAGTTCGTCGTCTACGCGATGATCGGCGTCATCCTCGGCGGACGCGCGCTCTTCATCATCGCCGACATCCTGACGCCCGTGGGCAAAGGCGGCCATCCCCTCGACTTCTACCTGCATAATCCGCTCGAGTTCATCAGCATCTGGCACGGGGGCATGGCGTTCCACGGGGGCTTCCTGGGAGCGCTCGTCGGCATGTGGCTGTTCGTGCGCCGCAACGCTTTGTCGTTCATGCGGGTCGCCGACGAGACCGCGCTGTGGATGCCGCTCGCGATCGCGGTCACGCGCGTCACGAATTTTTTCAACGGCGAGCTGCCCGGCCGCACGACCGACGCCCCGATCGGTTTCTTGTTCCCCGATTTCCCTCCATACCGCTATCCCTCACAGCTCTTCGAGTGCGTGGGCATGCTCGTCGTCGTGTTGCCGTTCGTGTGGTTGCTGCATGGCTGGAGCCGGCGCCGCGACGGGTTGATCTTTTGGGCATTCATCGCGAGCTACGGCGCGGTGCGCACCGTCGTGGAATTCTATCGCGAGCCGGGCATCATGCTGTTCGGCTTGACCGCGGCGCAATATCTCACCTTGGCGATGTTGATCATCGGCGCCGTCATGATGTGGCGGGTCCAACAGGAACGACCGGCGGCGCCGCGTACGACCGCTTCGGGCAAGGTCGTCAGCAGGGCCAAATCCTAGCCGCTCTTCCTTCAGGCCTTGGTGAGCGTGATCTTCAAACCGTCAGCGCCATCTGAACGGAACGACGGTTCAAACACTACATCGTTGACGCGTACCGCCAGCGTTTCTGCGGCGATGTAGTCTCGCCACGTCCGCAACGCCTCCGCGTAGTCCTCATTCGGGCTCTCGACGTGCAATGCTATGCGATCGCCGATCTGCATGCCGGCCTGCTTGCGTGCATCTTGCACGGCGCGCACGATCTCGCGCGCTAATCCCTCGAGCAGCAGCGGACGGTCGATGTTCGTGTCGAGCGCGACCAGCATGCCGTCATCTTCTGCAAAGGCATAGCCGTGAGCGGATTTGCTGTCGACGAGCACGTCTGCGGGCTCGAGCGAAAACGTACGCCCATCGGCCGACACGTCGAAATTTGTGCCGCCCGCGACCGCTGCCGCGACCGTGCGTGCGTCTGCCGCCGCAAGCGCCGCACGAACTTTGCCGAGCTCCTTGCCGAAGCGCGGTCCCAGGCGCGGAAGGTTGGGGCGCAAAGCGTACTCGATGAAGTGCGCATCCACGCCGGCGACGAGCAACGCTTTGACGTTGAGCTCTTCGAGCACGAGGCGTTCGAAGCGGCGCAATGCCTTCTCATCCGCTGCGGTTCGCAAGCGCACGTGCGAACGCGCTAACGGCTGGCGGGTCTTGATCTTCACGGCAGCGCGCGCTTGTCGTCCCAGGTCGACCGCCTGGCGCGCGATGGACATTGATTGCAACAGCTCGGCGTCGATCTGCGCGCTGTCCGCCTGCGGCCACGCAACCAGATGCACGCTCTCCGGCGCGCTCGGCTGGACTGCGGTGACCAGCGCTTGATAGAGCGATTCGGCCAAAAAAGGCACGAACGGCGCGAGGAGCAGCGTCACGCCGGTCAGGCACTCATACAACGTCCGGTATGCGGCACGCTTGTCCGCCGTCATCTCGCCTCCGTAGAAACGATCGCGCGAAAGCCGCACGTACCAATTCGAGAGATCGTCCACGAACCGCTCGATCGCGCGGCCCGCCCCCTGGGCGTCATACTGCTCGAGCGCGACGGTCACGTCGCGGGTCAGTTGCGCGAGCGCAGCCGCGGCCCAGCGGTCCATGTCGCTGCGCTTGGCCAGCGCCAGGTCTTCAGGTACGCCGATGCCATCTTCCGCTGCGTAGAGCGTGAAGAACTTCGCCGTGTTCCACAGCGTGCGCACCAATCGGTGGGAACCATCTTCCACGAGTTCGAGTGACACGCGCTTGGCTTCGCCCGGCGGGCTGCCGGTGAAGAAATACCACCGCAACGCGTCGGCGCCAAGCGCGTCGAAGATGAGCGCCGGATCGAGGACGTTCCCGCGACTCTTGCTCATCTTCTCGCCGTTGGCGTCCACGACGTGACCGAGGCAGATGACGTTCTTATAGGCCGGCGACGCGAACAGCAAGGTGCCGAGCGCGTGCAGACTGTAGAACCAGCCGCGCGTCTGATCCACCGCCTCACAAATGAAATCCGCTGGGAAGCTCTCCGCAAAGATCTCCTTGTGCTTGAATGGATAGTGGAACTGCGCGTACGGCATGGAGCCCGAGTCAAGCCACGCGTCTAAGACCTCGGGGATGCGGCGGAACTCGCGACCATCGCGCGTGAACACGACGTCATCGATCGCCGGTCTATGCAGATCGAGTTCCGCGAGCGGCCGCCCGGCGAGCGCCTCCAATTCGGCGACGCTGCCGACGCAGACGAACTCCTTGCCATCGGTCCACAGCGGCATCGGCGTGCCCCAGAAGCGTTCGCGCGATATCGCCCAATCGACATTGTTCTCCAGCCAATTGCCGAAGCGGCCGTGCTTGATGCTCGGCGGTACCCAATTGATCTGCTCGTTATTCGCCAGCAACGCGTCTTTGAAGGCCGTCGTGCGTATGAACCACGCGGTCTTCGCGATATAGAGCAGCGGGTCGTTCGTGCGCCAGCCGAACGGATAATTGTGGCGGTAGGTCCCGGCGCGAAACAGCAAGCCGCGCTGTTTGAGGTCCGCCATGATGGGCTTGTCGGCGTCTTTGAAGAACAATCCGGCGGCGATTTTCACCTCATCGACGACGTGCCCGGTGTAATCGACGCTGTAGTATATAGGAAGATCCTTGGCCTTGCCGAGCGCGAGGTCGTCCGGGCCGTACGCAGGAGCGATGTGCACGACGCCGGTCCCATCCTCGGTCGTGACGAATGGCGCCGTCACGACGTAATAGCGGTCCTTATCGCTGCGGCAATAATCGAACAGCGGCTCGTACCGCAGCCCTTCCAGCTGTGTGCCCGGTATGGTGCGCACGACCTCATGCGCCTCGTCAGCGAACACTTTGCCCAGCAACGGTTGCGCCACGACGAGCTGCTCGCCGCCAAGGGCGACGAAGCTATACACGACATCCGGATGCACTGCGAGCGCCATATTCGCAGGCAAGGTCCACGGGGTCGTCGTCCAGGCGAGCAGTGAGGTCTTCGGGTCGT
>JALYZS010000046.1 GCA_030948745.1 Vulcanimicrobiota bacterium
CTCCGGTGCAGGTCGAGCGGCGATGAGAGCCGGTCCCGCACAAGTATGGAGCGCGACTGCATATTACCTGTCAGCGCGAGTTCGAGAAATCCAAAACCCGAACGGCGAGCTGCAACTGGAAGCGCACTTCAGGGTCGTCAAGATCGATGCGCAGGAATTCGGTCGCGCGCGCCAATCGATAGCGTAGGGTGTTGGGATGAATGCTCAGCGCTTCGGCCGTCTGCTTCAGACTGAATCCATGTTTTGCAAGCGCCAGCAGCACGCGTTCGAGCGCCTCACCGCCTTTGGCTTGACGCAGCCGGCCGAAGAGGTGCTCGAGAAACGCGGCGTGCGCGCTCCGGTCGCCCATCAGCAAACGTGGCACGAGCGACTCTTCGAAGCGCCGGATCTTCCCGGGATCCCGATAGTTCAGCAGCGATTGCGCCTCGCGATAGCTGCGCCGCGCGCCGATCGTGCCGGGATGCGGCTTACCGATCACAAGCGAAGCTGCCTCATCGTTGAGGCCGCGCCACAGCGCATCGATGTCGGCGTGTTCGGGCAGCAGAAATGCGACGTAGTTCAAGGTCGTCGTGAGCAGCGGTTTGGCGCCTGCGCCACGCAGCCGCTGACGCAGCACGCCGGCAAGGTGTTCGCGTCGTAGGAAGGCCTCACGGGTCAAGGGCAAGCGTTCGTCGAGCACGGCGAGGGCCACTCGATGCACAGCATCCGGATCAAATCCCAGCAAGCGCGCACGCTCCACCGCTTGCGCGTCTTCTTCATCGCCTTCGAGCAACGAGAGGAACGACGCATAGCCGAGCCGCGATTCCATACTCGCAAGCTCGCGTTGGTGAGCGACGTGCAAGGCGGCGACGAGCGCCGCGTGCTGCGCGGCGCGCGAGTCCAGCTCTGAAAGGGGCGACGTGCCCTCGATGATCCACACGAGCCCGACGAGCTCGGCCCCAAGACGTATGGGGCATACGACGCGGGCGCCCAATCCCAGATGCGGCATCGCGGCGATGCGCAGCGGACCGTTGCTTGCGAGGATGTCGTGCCACACGCCGCTGGATTCCAGCGCCTCGGTCAGTTCCGCCGGGGATTGCGCATCGGCCAGCGTCTGCCGGCGCACCGGGTCCTCAGGCCCGCCAGCCACGTAGAACGCGAGCAGTTTGCCGCTCGGATCCTCGAATGTCACCGAGCGCCCGATGAGTTCGCCGAGCTCGCGCGCCAAGTCGGCGAGGTTGCTGCCTTCGGCGGCCGCGCGCGTCAGTGCGCGATGGATCTGTTCAGAGCGCTCGACGAGCTTGTACTGCTGCGCCAAAATTGTGCGATGCAATTCCTCGGTGATCTGCGCGAACGGCACGGCGAAGGGGATCTCGACCAAGGGCAGGTCGAGCCGCTGCGCTTCGTCACGCGCGGCGTCCGAAAAGTGTTGCACGTATCCCGGAACCGCGAGGCCCATCGCTGCCAGGCCGCGCGCGTTGAGCGAGCGAATGAGATCGCGCGTCTGCGCGGCGTTCCCCGGCCAGGAGAAGCCGGTGGTCAACAGCAGATGGCCCGAACGCACCCAGGGCACCGGATCGGGCATGTCGATCACGTGCGCCCACAACACCTCACGCGAAAGGCCGCCCTCGCCGGCCACCACGGTCGCGGCCCGCAGGGACTCGAGTTGGAGGGCTTCTCGGACGGTCATACTGTGATCGCCATCGTCGGTGGTTGGCATTCCTCTCAAGGGCGTTCTGCTAATGGGGACGAGGAGTACGAAGAGTGTCGTTCGACTCTAAAGTTCGGCGACATTTTGTGTGTCGACCACATGGCAAACGGATTGGCAACCCGGTAAACTGGATATAGCAACCGTTTTCGCCGTCAGCAGAGGGATTATCGTGGCCGTCACAACTACGCGCACCACCGAGTTGTTGGATTTGCGTGCGTCCGAGGTGGCCCGCGGAGTGAGCAATGCGCATCCTATCTTCGTGCAGCGCGCCGAAGGCGCCAAGCTGTGGGACATCGAGGGTAACGAGTACATCGATTTCGTGGGCGGCATCGGCGTCGCCAACGTCGGTCATTCCCACCCAAGGATCCGTGCCGCGGTGGCCGAGCAGCTAGAACGTTTCACCCACACCTGCTTCCAGGTGGCGATGTATGAGCCGTACGTGCGCTTGGCGCAACGGCTCAACGTGGTGGCTCCTGGTCCGAGCCGCAAGAAGACCGTGCTTTTCAGCACCGGCGCTGAAGCCACCGAGAATGCGGTGAAGATCGCGCGCTCCTTCACGAACCGCCCGGCGGTGCTCGCGTTCCATCATGCTTTCCACGGCCGCACGCTGTTGGCGCTGACGATGACCGGAAAAAATGATCCCTACAAGCAGCGCTTCGGTCCGTTCTGCAACGACGTGTACCACGCGCCCTACCCGTATGAATATCGCGGCTGGACGACCGCCCGTGCGCTGCAAGCACTGGAAGAGATCCTTGAGACGGAAGTGCAGCCAAGCAGGCTGGCCGCCATCATCATCGAGCCCGTGCTGGGGGAAGGCGGATTCGTGGCCGCGCCGCCGGACTTCTTGCGCGAACTACGCCGCCTCGCAGATAAGCATGGCAGCGTCCTCATCGCCGACGAGATACAATCCGGTTTTGGGCGCACCGGAAAGATGTTCGCGATCGAACATGCCGGGGTCGAGCCCGACCTCATCACGCTGGCCAAGAGCATAGCCGGCGGACTGCCGCTGTCGGCGGTGGTCGGGAAAGCAGAAATCATAGATTCGCCCACCGCCGGCGGCCTAGGAGGCACGTACGGCGGCAACCCGCTGGCGTGCGCCGCGGCGCTTGCCACGCTCGATATCCTGCAAGACGAGGGGCTGTTGCAACGCGCCGACCGCATCGGGGCAACGGTGTCGCGCGCTCTGCACGGGCTCAAGCAGCGGCACCGGCGCATCGGCGACGTGCGCGCCTTGGGTGCGATGGTCGGCATGGAGTTCACCAATGATGGCGAGCCCAGCGGCAGCGCGCTTGCTGCACGAGTCGTGGAAGAAGCGCGCGTCCGTGGTTTGCTGCTGCTGTCGGCCGGCGCCAAACGCAACATCATCCGGGTGCTCGTGCCGCTCGTCATCGGCGACGCCGATCTTGACCTCGCCTTGCAGCGATTGAGCGAAGCCTGCACGGCAGCACTGGGGGCGGCATGAAGACCTTGCACACGCCGCCGCAGATCTCGTCGCCGCCAGCTGCGCTCTCGCCCGAGCAAGCGGAAACGTTTGCCTACACGCAACGTGTGCTGGAGCTGATCGCCAAACAGCAGATCTCCCCGGACGACATCGCCTGGATAACATCGGAGACCGTCAATGGTTTCCGTGATCACGTCAACCCCGGCTTCCTTGAATACCGCAAAGCCACGTCGGTCGAGCATGCGGCTGCGGCGGTCGAATGGTCTGACGCGGGTCCGAACGCTTATCGCGACGTCACTGGCAAGGAGTACATCGATTGCCTGGGTGGCTTCGGGATCTTCAACGTCGGGCACCGGCATCCCAAAGTCGTCAAAGCGGTGACGGACCAGCTGAAGCGTCAGGCACTGCACAGCCAAGATCTGTTGGATCCCTTGCGTGCGATGCTCGCCAAAGCGCTGGCGATGCTCACGCCCGGGCAGTTGGAATATGCGTTTTTCTGCAATAGCGGAACAGAAGCGATCGAGGCGGCACTAAAACTTGCGCGCGCATACGATCCTGCGAAACAGACCGTTGTGGCGGCGACGCGCGGTTTCCACGGCAAGAGCATGGGCGCGCTCTCGGTCTCGGCAAAGGGCGAATTCCGTAAGCCGTTCGGGCCCATGCTGCCCAACATCGAACACGTGCCCTTCAACGATCTCGGCGCGCTGCGCTGGCGCATGCAGACGCTGAAGACGGTCGGTGAAGAGGTCGGCGCGGTCATCTTGGAACCGATCCAAGGCGAGGGCGGCGTCAACATCCCCGACGACGAGTACCTGCCGGGCGTGCGCCGGCTGTGCGACGAGTTCGGCGCGCTGCTCGTGCTGGATGAAGTGCAGACGGGCATGGGACGGACCGGCAAGATGTTCTGCTGCGAGCACTGGGGCGTTGCGCCCGATCTCATGTGTCTGGCCAAAGCCTTCGGCGGCGGAGTCATGCCGGCCGGCGCGGTGGTCGGCACGAAAGCTGTTTTCTCGCGCTTGTTCGCCAACCCGTTCTTGCACACGACGACGTTCGGCGGCAACCCGCTTGCTTGCGCGGCGGCGCTCGCGACGATCAACGTGCTCATCGAAGAGCGGCTGCCGGCGCGTGCGGCGCAGCTCGGCGCGCGCATGCTGCGCGACCTGAAGGCGGTCGCGAAGGATTACGGCGATATCATCGTCGACATACGAGGCAAAGGCATGCTCATCGCCATGGAGTTCCCGAACAATGAGCTCGGCTTCACGCTCAGCAAGGCGATGCTCGAACGCGGCGTGCTCGTGTCGGGCACGCTCGTCAACGCTCGCGTCATCCGTATCGAACCGCCGCTGACGCTCACCGACGAGCAGGCAGACTATGTGTGCAAAGCGCTCGGCGATTCGCTCAAGGAAATGAAGCAATGAAGACGATCGAACCAGCCTCGCAGACGGCGACAGCGAAGCGCGCGGCGGCACTGCTCGCCAACCTCAAACGCAAAGACGGCACCTGCCTGATGTTCGTGGGCGGGGGGTGGAGCGCCGCGTCTGACGGTGGTAGCCGCGCGTTGCTCAATCCCGCCGACGGCGAAGTCGTCGCCAACGTCGCAGAAGGCACCCAGGCCGATGCCGAGCGCGCCATCCGCGCCGCGCACGACGCCTTTTACAAAGGCCCGTGGGGTGAGTCGATGGCTCAGGACCGTGCGCGGTTCCTCTTCAAGCTGGCCGACAAGATCGAAGAACACGGCGCAGAATTCGCCCAGCTCGAAACGTTGAACAATGGCAAGCCACTGCGCGAAACCGAGTACGATGTTGCCGACGCCGCCAATTGTTTCCGCTACTTTGCCGGGCTGGCGACGAAACCGCATGGCCAGACGTTTGACGTCCCAGCGCCGTCGCAGACGTTGGTCGTGCGCGAACCGATCGGCGTGTGTGGCCAGATCATCCCGTGGAATTACCCGCTGTTGATGGCGGCCTGGAAGCTCGCACCGGCGCTCGCGGCGGGTAACTCCTGCGTGCTCAAGCCGGCGGAGTTGACACCGCTCACGGCCTTACGTCTCGCGACGCTCATCGAAGAGCTGGAATTTCCATCCGGCGTCGTCAACATCGTGCTCGGTGCGGGTCCGGTCGTGGGCCAGGCGATCGCGGAGAGCCACCTCGTCGACAAAGTCGCTTTCACCGGCGGCACGAGGACCGGCCGGGCGATCATGCACGCCGCGACCGGCAACCTGAAAAAGATCTCCCTCGAGCTCGGCGGTAAATCGCCGAACGTGGTCTTCGCCGACGCCGACTTCGACACGGCCGTGGACTACGCGCTGTTCGGCATCTTCGCCAATGCGGGGCAAGTCTGTTCGGCCGGTTCGCGTCTGCTCGTCCAGGAGAGCTTGCACGACAAGCTGCTCGCGCAGGTGGTCGAGCGGGCGAAGCGGATCCGCGTCGGCGATGGATTCGATCCCAACACCGAGATGGGGCCGATCATCAGCCGCGCGCACGAAGAGAGAGTCGAATCCTACATCGAACTCGGTCTGCAGGAGGGCGCCACGCTCGCGTGCGGCGGGCACAGGCTAGCGGGCGAGCTCGGAGAGAAGGGCAACTTCATCGAGCCGACCGTCTTCAGCCACACGCGACCGGATATGAAGATCGTGCAGGAAGAGATCTTCGGACCGGTGCTCGTCGTGCAGACCTTCAAGGACGAAGCCGGGGCGATCGCGCTTGCGAACGATACGATCTACGGTCTTGCCGGGGGCGTCTTCACGAACGACATCGCCAAAGCGCATCGCGTCATCCGCAAACTGCGCGCCGGGATCACCTGGATCAACACCTATCATCCGACCTATAACGAAGCGCCGTGGGGTGGGTACAAGCAATCCGGCATCGGGCGCGAGCTCGGCACGTATGGCTATGATGCCTATACGGAAGTGAAACAGATAAACGTGAATCTCACGGTGGAGCCAAGCGGCTGGTTCTCACCCTGATCGCAAAGCACAGATTTCCATAGCGCGGCAAGCGCTCTATTTCATATGCGAAGAAAAGCGGCCGCAGCCGCTTTTTTTTTATGTTTGTCCATGCGCTCTGTCTCAATTTCTATGTAAAACCTGACGATAATAGAAACAGAGCGAGCTAGCCCCGCCCAGCCTCGCCGCGTGCCTACTACGAAATCTGCAGGATGTGCAGACTGGAGTGATGACCCCATGATGAACAAGAAAGACGTAGTGATCGTGCTCACAGCCTTGCTGCTGAGCGGCTTCGCGGCCCCGGCCTTGGCCGGCAGCGCGACCACGACATTCACGGTGACCGCCACGGTGAACCCGAACTGCACAATTTCGGCGGCCAACCTCGGCTTCGGCAACTACGACCCGCTTGTGACCAACCTGGCTGCGCCGCTCAATGCGACATCAACGGTGACCGTCGCGTGCGTGAAGGGCACGACGGCGACGATCGGTCTGAACGCGGGCCTGAATTCGGCGCAAGCTGTCGCAACGACTCGCGCCATGTCGAGCGGCGGCCTCACCCCGTCCTTCCTCAGTTACGAGATCTATAAGGATGTGAACCGTACCCTCGTGTGGGGCAACGCCGGCCTGACGACAGTCTCGTATACGGCGGCATCCAATGCGAACAGCATTATCACCGACTACGGGCAAGTGCCCGCCGCGCAGACCCCGCCGACCGGGTCGTATACCGATACGATCACGGCCACGATAAACTTCTAACCCGCGCGTTGCCCTGGTGACTCTCACCCGGCCTCGCCTGGTCCTCATCCTCGTGAGCGTTGTGGCGGCGCTTGCGCTGCTGCTCGACGGCGCAAGCCGCGCGAGCGTGACCTCCGTGTCGCCGGTGCGGGTCTTCCTCAGCGAACAGCATCCCAGCGAGCTCATCACGGTGACGAACGGCGGAGCCGAGGACGTCCGCTTCGAGGTCGGGGTGTATAGCTGGTCGCAAAGCGAGGCCGGAGAGATGCAGCTCGCCCCGACGGCCGACATCATCTTTTTTCCAGGCTACGTCGCGATCGCGCCGGGTGAGTCGCGCAACATCCGCGTTGGCACCAAGCTCGCCGCGGGCACGCGCGAAAAAACGTATCGCCTTTTCCTGGATGAATTGCCATCACGGGCGAGCGTGAGCCGACCGCGGGCACAGGTCCGGATCCTCAGCAAGATCGGCGTGCCTATATTTCTACGTCCAAACAGCGCGCGGGTGAGCGTCGTGGTCTCCGCGATCACACCGCAAATGGGCGGATTTTCGTTCTTCCTCCGCAACGAAGGCAACGTCTTCGCACAGCCGCGCGACCTGACGGTCGTCGCGTTCGACGAGCATGGGGCAGTACTGCTGCAGCAGCACTGGGAGCCGTGGTACCTTTTGTCCGGCAGCCGGTTGCGCTATGAGGTCGCGGTACCGCACAAACTGTGCGCGAAGGTCCGTTCGCTGAAGTTCAGCTTCACGCTGAGTGAGCCAGCATCGATTGAAAAGCGAACAACGCCGCTCGGCGTATGTGCTCGCTGAAGGACCTTCTGGGCTGCCGTTCGGCAAAGGTCGTGGCCGTGTGTGCGGCCTGTCTCATGAGCGGGTGCGCGCAAGCCCAAGGCCGTGAGGACCTGCAGACAGTCACCTCGGACGCGCAGCACAGCCAAACACGGGCTACGAGCGGCATTCCGCGCTCGCTTTCGTTGACCGCGCCGAGCCCGACGATCGCCGGCGCAGTTTTTTGTGATGCTAGCGCACTGCCTTCGCGTTACGCCACCGTCGCCATCATCGCGCAGGCGCCCCCACCGATACGCCACCGTGGTCCGCTACCGCGGCAGCGGCCCTGGCGCCGGTCTGGGCGCACGCCGCCGAACGATCTCTACGCCGCAACCCTTGCGACGCGAGCCACCCCGCGGCGTGACGAAACGCACTCGGCAACCGCCTTGTTGACGCTGCACCTCAACGGCGTTGAACTGTTCGAGGTGGCGGCGCTCGTGCGTGGAGACGACGTGCTGGTGACGCGCGCCGATCTTGCCAAGGCCGGCATACGCGGCGTGATCGAACCAGCGCAGGTGATCGCCGGTGAAAGCTACGTCTCTTTGCGGACGCTGGCGCCGGCCGTGCGCTATACGCTTGACGAGCGCGCGCTGGCGCTGCGACTTAGCGTGCCAGTCGAATATCTCGGACAGACCGTGCTCGATCTGCGCGGTTCGGGTGAGCGCTTCGCGCCCGATCGCGGATCGAGCGCTTTTCTCAACTATGCACTCGCTATGAATGGCTTCCGGAGAGCCAGCGAGTTCAGCGAACTCGGCGTGAGCGTCCACGGCAATTTCTACTACACCGGTTTCCGGCTCGACCCCAGCGGAGCGCTGGTCCGCGGCTTCAGCAACGCCACATTCGATGATCAAAGATCGATGAGGCGCTGGGTGCTTGGGGATTCCTTCGTGGACAGCGGGTCGTTGGGCGGCGCCAGCTTCTTGGCCGGTATCGGCCTGGCGCGCAATTTTTCGCTCAATCCATATTTCGTACGCTATCCCGGCATCGGCGTGTCCGGGTCGGTCCTCACGCCCTCGACCGCATCGCTGTACGTCAACGGCGAACTGGTCGGGGTACAACAGCTTGCGCCGGGAAGGTTCGACATTCGCGATCTCCCCGTCATCGCGGGCGCGGGCAACACGCAGGTCGTCATTCGCGATGCGTTCGGCCGCACGCAGACCCTGGGCTCGCCCTACTATTTCACGACGACGGTGCTGGCTCATGGATTGAGCGAGTATGCCTACGGATTGGGCGCTCGACGCAGCGACGACGGCAGTGGATCTCCCCACTATGGCGGCATGGTCTTCAACGGACACGAGAATGTCGGGCTCAGCGATTGGACGACCGCGGGCGTGCGCTTGGAATCAGGAAACGGCGTCATGAGCAGCGGGCTCAGCGCCGCGCTTCGCTTGCCGGTCGGCCAGGTCGGCATCGCGGGTGGCTGGAGCAATGCGGCAGCGTCACACGGGTCCGCCGGTCAATTCGTCTACGGTTATCAGAGCCGGCGTTGGAGCGCGACGGCGAGCTATACCGCACTCTCCGACCGCTATGCGACGCTTTCGCTGCGGCCCTCGGACGACCGCGCCACGAAACAGTGGAACCTCGGACTCGGCGCGGTCGCCGGCCCGCGGGCGAGCCTGAGCCTGAATTACGGACAAGTAATGGCGCGACGCAGGCGCGGTGCGACATCTCAGCTTCGCGGGCTCCGTGCAGTTGAACGATCGTCTCAACCTCGTGCTTACGGGCAGTCGAACGCGCGGCCCCGTCAACCCAGATGAGCAGGTGTATCTGGGGCTTAATTGGCGAATCGGGGCGACCACACTGGTTTCGCTCAACGGGCAGACGGGAGGCAACGGCGCGGGTGCAGGGGTGTCGCTGCAACGTTCGCTGCAAAGCGGCGACGGGCTTGGTTATAGCTTCTCACAAGGCAGCGGGGGACAGGTCCGCTCCAATGACATCCTGCAATGGCAGACAGAGCGCGGGCTGTATCAAGCCGCGTACTTCCAGGACGGCCTTGGGCCCGCGCCGCTCCTGTTGAGCGC
>JALYZS010000048.1 GCA_030948745.1 Vulcanimicrobiota bacterium
GCGCCCGAACGGCTTGAACTGTTGGTCTTGCGCCCGCTCTTTTTGGCCCGCGGTGCGCTCTTCGACCTCGAACTCTTACTGGATTTCCGCCTCATTGCAAGCCTCCACATTGGCTGGTGCTCTCTGCGCGTGCCGCTTGTCGTTTTCCGCGACCCGTAGGTTCCGCCGCGGTTTGTCGCCGTGCGCGAGACTCTCCTGCTGCATGATCACGAATTAAGTTCGCGCACTTTTTCAAGGACCGCGTCCGCATGGCCGGCGACTTTCACGGCCTCGAAGATATACCGGACGACGCCTTGCTTGTCGATGATGAAGGTCGTCCTCTTAGCATTCCCAGTTAGGTCGGGGAGTACGCCTAAGGCGCTGCAGATGATGCCGTCGGGATCGGCCAGCAACGCCGTCTGGATGCCCTGGGCTGCGGCGAACTGGCGGTGCGACTCGACGCTGTCGCGGGAGAGTCCTACAAGGACGGTGTCGAGCCGGGCGAAGTCAGCAGACCGCTGACTGAAGTCTCTCGCTTCGTTCGTTCAGCCGGAGGTGCCGTCTTTAGGATACGTCCAGAGCACGACCGATTTCGATCCGCGAAAGTCATTAAGATCCAAGCGGCCCTCGGGGGTCTCGCCGACGATGTGCGGTAGCATCTCGCCCACGCCCACAGCCATGTTCGCTCCTTCCTCACGGCCGCAACGGCCGGACCTGGAAGATCTGATCCCCGGCGACGACCACTTCGGCCGTCCCTCTCACGGGCGCCAGCCGGGCGAGCAGCACGCACTGACCGACTTGGCTATCCCGTATGTATAGCTGGCCTTCATACAGATTGCTGCCGCTGCGCGCGAAGGAGGTGCGCCGGAAGTCAGGCCGCGGCGCCACCTCTTTGTGGACGAGCCCGACTTCGCACTGCCCGACGAACGGGCGCTGGAAGTAGATGGCGATGTTGATGACCTCGCCCGGGTGGTAGACCTCTTTGTGCGGTGTGTAGTCGACGCGCTCGATTTGCATGGCGGCGGCCTCCCTGTTCGCGCCGGCGCCGCGGCGACCTTGCCCGGGAGCCCTTTGTTCGCGTACCGAAATAGCGACGTCCATGGAAAAGGCGCTGCTCGAGCTTCTCTCTGCAATCGTCGGACGGGACCACGTGACGTGGGCAACGGGCGACTTGCGCAACTACCAATATGACGGTTCGATCGACCGAGCGCTGCCGGACGCAGTGGTGCTGCCCGATTCCGCCAGCGAAGTAGCGGCAGTCGTGCGGGCGTGCAACCAATTTCGTTGCCCCTACGTGGCGCGCGGCGCCGGTACGGGACTTTCCGGTGGCGCAATCGCAGAAAGCGGCGGCGTCGTCATTTCGACGGCGAGGCTGTGCCGCATACTTGAAGTCGACGCGATCAACCGTCTCGCCGTGGTCGAGCCGGGCGTCGTGAACGCGCACATCAGCGCCGCCGTGCGCCATGCCGGCCTGCACTTCGTGCCCGACCCGTCGAGCCAAGCAGCCTGCACGATCGGCGGCAACGTCGCCGAGAACGCGGGCGGCCTGCACTGCCTCGCCTACGGCGTGACCGCGCAGCACGTGCTGGGATGCGAAGTCGTCACGACGGACGGCGACATCGTGTGGCTCGGCGGCAAGCTGCCGGACGACCCCGGCTATGACCTGCTCGGCGTGTTCATCGGTTCGGAAGGCACGCTCGGCATCGCCAGCAAGGTCGTCGTGAGACTGACGCCGTTGCCTGAGACCACGCGCACCCTGCTGGCGGTCTTCGAGAGCATGGAAGACGCGTCGCGGGCGGTCTCGGAGACCATTGCCGCCGGAATCGTGCCTGCCGCGCTCGAGATGATGGATCAACGCACGACGCTTGCGGTCGAGGCGTTCGTGCACGCAGGCTTTCCCACCGACGCCGCGGCGGTCCTCATCGTCGACGTGGACGGCCTGCGTGAGTCGGTGGAAGAGATGCTGCCGGCGATCGCCGCCATGTGCCGGCGGCACCACGCGCGCGAAACGCGCCTGGCTGCGGATGCGGCCGAGCGCGAACGGATGTGGCTCGGCCGCAAGAGCGCATTCGGTGCGATGGGACGGGTCAGTGCGAACTACTACGTACAGGACGGCGTCATCCCACGCACGCATCTGCCGGCCGTCATCACCGAAGTCGAAGAGATCGGGCGCCGCTACGGACTTCTGATCGCCAACGTCTTCCACGCCGGCGACGGCAACCTGCACCCGCTCATCAGCTTCGACGAAAACCGGCCGGGCGACGTTGAAAAGGCGATCGCAGCCGGCGCGGACATCCTGCGTGCGTGCGTCAAGCATGGCGGCAGTATTTCGGGCGAGCATGGGATCGGCATGGAGAAGCGCGATTGCATGGGCGTACAGTTCTCACCGTCCGATCTCGCGCTTATGAGAGCGGTCAAGCTCGCCTTCAACCGGCAGGGGTTGTGCAACCCGGCGAAGATCTTCCCGACGTCACGCCGTTGCGGCGAAAGCGCGCGCCACGGTGCTGCGGGCGTGATGGCACCCGCGGTCGCCGCAGCAGCTGGTCAAGCGTTTTGAGGCGGCGCTGAAGGTGGCAAGACTCAAGCTCCCGTTCGACGTCAGCTTGCCGCACGATGCCGGCAGCCGTCCACGCATACACCCAACCGAGTGCGCGCGCTACGCGGTCGGCGACCAGACGCCGAAGGTGGTCTTCTCGCCGCGCACCGCCGCCGAAGCCGCCAAAGTCATCACAGCCGTGCGGCGCGAGGGCGCGACGATCAATGTACGCGGCGCCGGCAGCAAAAGCCATCGTCCGCCGGCGCCGCGTGCTCTCGACACCGTCGTTGACATGAGCCGCTGCAGCGGCATCCTGGAGCACACGCCCGCGGACCTCACCGCGACGGTGGCAGCCGGCACGCCCTTCGCCGAGCTGCAAGCCGCTTTGCGGGCGCACGGACAGTTCTTTCCGTGCGATCCGGCGTGGGCAGCGCAGGCCACGGTCGGCGGCACGCTTGCGGCACGGGTCAGCGGCGCGCTGCGCTTGCGCTATGGCGGGTTGCGCGACAACGTGCTGGGCATGCGGGTCTGTTTATCGGATGGTTCTATCGCGTTCAGCGGGGCCAAAGTCGTGAAAAGCGTCGCCGGCTACGACGCCGCAAAACTTTTCGTCGGCGCGTTCGGCACGCTGGGCGTCATCGCGGAGGTGAGTCTGAAGGTCGCGCCGCTGCCTGCGAGTGAGTGTTTGCTCGTCGCGCCGTTCGACACGGCTGAGGCCGCATGCGACGCCGCTTTGCGCATCGCCGGCTCCGCGCTCTTCGTCATGGCGATCACATTGCACGGGCGCACGGCCGCGCTCCGCATTCGCGCGCTCGAAACGCCTGCGAACAGCTGGACGCTGTGCGTGCGCTGCGGCGGCACCCGGGGCGCGGTCGCTCGCCAACGAGAGGGCGCCGCCCGCATGTGCAGCGAGGCCGGTTCGCGCCAGGCGTACGTGCTGGAAGCCGATCGCGTCGCCCACGCTTGGAACGACGTTGCCGAGTCCGCCGGCGGATCGCTGTACGACGCATCACGCTACCTCGTGCTCAAGACCACGTGCCTGCCGACGCAGTCACCGGTCGTCGTGCACGAACTCACGGCAACGTTTGCGAACGCCGAAATCAGCCTGCAGCCGGCGAGCGGCATCGTCTATGCACACGTCCCGATCGATACTGGAGACGTGCTCGCGCGCGCGGCGGTTGCGCAGCTGCTGCAAAAATGCACGGCATCGCAATGGAGCGTGGAGTTCCTGTCCGCGCCGCCTGCGCTCCGGGATATGCCCCAGCCGCCGGCCGCGGCAAGCGCGCTGCCCCTCATGCGGCGGATCAAAGCGGCGCTGGATCCGAGCGGCACGTTTGACCCGGGCGGATTTCTGGCCGGCATATGAGCTTGATGGAAGATCTCGACCGGTGCACGCGCTGCGGTCTGTGCGAACAGGCGTGCCCAACCTACCGGCTATTCCAATTCGAACCCGACTCGCCACGCGGCCGCATCTTCTTAATGAAGGAACTCGCGCTTGGCAATTCGCCAGTGACCGAACACTTGGCGGAGCACCTCTACCAATGCTTGGGTTGCCGCGCGTGCGAAACCGTCTGCCCGGCGGGCGTTCCCTACGGCCGGCTGCTCGAACACGGCCGCGCGCAAGTCGAGGCGCTGCTGCCGGTCTCTCCCAAGCGGCGGCGCTGGCGCTGGTTCCGATCTCTTGCGTTCGAGCGGTTGCTGCCGCGGCGAGGTTTGTTCCAGGCGCTGATGGCGCCGGCGCGCCTGCTGCAGGCCTTGCCAGCGCTCAAGCGCGTCATCGCGGCGCTGTTACCGGAACGCGCCCGAAAACTCATGGCCATGATCCCCGAGCTCGGCGATGGAGAACCGCTACAGCCGGAATACCGGGCGCAAGGCGAGCGCCGCGCTCGGGTCGCTCTTTTCAGCGGTTGCGTCATGAGCGCGTTGTTCCGCCAGACCCACGCCGCGACCGCCCGCGTGCTCGCGCGCAACGGCTGCGACGTCAGCTTCGTGGCGGATGCGTGGTGTTGCGGCGCGCTGAACATACACGCAGGCGAGCGGACCGAAGCGTTGCGTATGGCGCGCCATAACATCGCCGCTTTCGAGGCGCACGCTGTCGACGCTATCGTCGTCAATTCGGCGGGCTGCGGCGCGGTCATGAAAGAGTACGCCGCACTGCTACGGGATGACGAACGGTATCGCGACAAGGCGCAGCGCTTCTCTGCGCTCGTCAAAGACGCAAACGAGTTCCTGTGCGAACTCGGCTTAGCACAGACGCCGTCGGCGCTTCCCAAGCGCGTCACGTATCAAGACGCCTGCCACCTCGCGCATGGCCAGGGCATCCGGCAGCAGCCCCGCGCGCTGCTGCGAAGCATCCCGCAGCTCGCCTTCGTCGAGCTGCCGTACGCGGATCGCTGCTGCGGCGCCGCGGGTATCTATAGCCTCACCCATCCTGACATCTCCCAGCGCATCCTCGACGAAAAACTGGACTCCATCGTCGATTCCGGGGCGGAGGTCGTGACCACGTCCAACCCCGGCTGCCATATGCAATTGCTGGCCGGCATAACCAACCGCCGGCTGCCCATCACCGTCTGCCACGTCATGGAACTGCTGGACGGCGCCTACCGGCAGCGGGTCAGCACCACCCAGCAGGGCCAATCCGGTCCAGGTCTATCTATGGAAGGAAGCACGCCTGTTCGCTCGTCATAAGTGAGGGGCTGGCGTTCGCACGCCTTGTCACAAGTGCCCGCGACGGCAGTCTCATATGCAGGTGTGTTAGCATAATGCCTTCATCGCAGCCCTTCCCGTTGGGCTCATCGCCACTTTCCGCTGCGACGGGGCTTGTGGCACAGGCGCCCATTGATGGCGTGGCTCCTAACGCGGTGTCGCCTGCGCCGACGTCATTTTACGGCCGGCTGCTCAATCTTGGTTCGTCCCAACCGGAAGACCATTTCTTCGCCAATTTGCATTCCGTCGTGCGCGACTTCATGGATGTGCCCATCCTCGTCGCCGCGACCGCCGACGTCACCTCGCCCGATGGCTACCGGCTGCAATACCAGCGCAATGTGGACGAGCGCGATTCCCTGCCAGTCATCGATCGCAAGTTCATCACCCAAGCCCTGCGCAGCGGACGCACGATGCTGTTCGGGCGTCTGCCCAAACTCCCGACCGGCGGCTACCTGCAATCGACCGGTGACGGCTCGGGATCGGTGCTCGTCGCGCCCATGCGTTACGACGGAAAGCTTTTAGGCTATGTAGGCGCGCGTACGCGCCGCGAAGGCATGTACGGCGAGCAAGAGCTCGAATATCTGAGCGCCGCCGCCGACTTGGGCGCGATCGTCGTACGCGGCAAGCTCGTGGGCGACGAGGCACGCGCCCGCAGCACCGAGTTACGTCTCATGCTCGAGGCGGCGCGCGCGTTGTGCACGGAGCGCGATCTGCGCCGGTTGTTCTCGCGCTTGCATCGCCTGGTCGGCAACGTCATGGATGCGGGTACGTTCTTCGTCGCCCTGGGTTCGTGGGAACAAGGACAGATGACGCTGCCGTATTGCGTGGATCATTACCGCCTCATCGAAGGCGGCGGTCCCATTCCGCTTGAGGGCTCGCTGACGGGTCACGTGTTCCGCGAGGGCTCGCCCGTCGTCGTGCGCACGCAGGAGGACTGGCGCCGCTACCCCTGGATCGAACGCGGCGACGGCGATGACGTCATCTCCGCGCTCGCCGTGCCCATGCGCATCGGCGCCCGCACCGTGGGCGTGATCTGCGCCCAGAGCTTGCGCCCGTATGCCTATAGCGAACGCGATCGCGACGTCATGGTCGCCATCGCGGAACAAGCGGCCATCGCGGTCGAGAACTCGCAGCACTTAGGACGGGCCGATCAACGCGCACGCGAGCTGCAGCTGCTGGCCGAGGTATCGCGCGCCTTATCCGCGCAACTGTCGATCCATTCGCTCTGCCAGACGGTGTGCAACGAAGTCCGGCGCGTGATGGATGCCAAGGTCTTCTACGTAGCGCTGGCGGCTGAGAACGGCGCGACCATGAGCTTGGAGTTCTGCATCGAAGGCGAAGAGATCATGGATGCAGGCGTCGTGCCGCTGGAGAACTCGTTCGCGAAACGGGTCATGGAGACGCGTCAACCCATCGTGCTGCAGACCGAGGCTGAGATCGCGCTCCAGCCGCATCGCCAGATCAGCAACAACGACAGCACGGTGCGGTCCATCGCCATGGCGCCGTTGCGCTTGGGCGAACGTTGCATCGGCGTCATGTCGGCGCAGAGCTACAGCGAACGTGCCTTTGACGAGTCCAGCGTCCGGCTGCTCACCGCCATCGGCGAACAGCTCGCGCTGGCGGTGCAGAACGCCCAGCTGTTCGGCGATGCGAAAAGCCGCGCAGATCGAGATCCCCTCACCAATCTCTTCCATCACCGCTATCTCAAGACGCGTCTGGAAGAGGAGATCGTACGCTCCCGTTTCACAAGCCAGCCGCTCGTCGTGTTGATGATGGACATCGACAACTTCAAGCTCGTCAACGATACCTACGGGCACCCGGCGGGCGACGACGCCTTGCGCATGCTCACCGCGGTGCTGCAGGCCACCTGCCGCGGCTCCGACGTCATCGGCCGCTATGGGGGCGATGAGTTCATGATCATCCTGCCCGACACCGATGCCGAACACGGCCTGCGCATCGCCGAACGGATCGAGGCCGAGGTGGCTGGGCGCGCGCTGCATCTGCATGACGGCGCCGCGATCCCGCTGCGCTGTTCGATCGGCCTGGCCTCGGTGCCGGCAGACGGCTGGACGCCGTCGGACATCATCGCCAAAGCCGACGCCGCGTTGTACCAGAGCAAGCGCCAGGGCCGGCCGATGGCCCGGCTGCAGCGCGTCGGCACGACGCAGATGCGCTTGGAAGGCAATTTCGAGCCCGTGTCCGAGCTGCTCGCAGCCTTGCTGGCGCGCGACCCCGCGACGCGCACGCATCTCGAGCACGTCAACCGCTTGGGCAAGGAATTTGCCGCAGTGCTGGCGCTCAGCGAGGCCGACACGCAATCGTTGCTGCTGGCAAGCGTGCTGCACGACATCGGCAAGATCGCCATCCCCGATCAGGTGCTGCGCAAGCCGGGTAGGCTGACGCGTGACGAATACGATCTTATCCGCCGGCATCCGCAGATCGGCGCGATGCTCATCGAACACATCCCGGGTTTCCAAGGCGCCGCCAATGCGGTGCTGCACCACCACGAGCGCTACGATGGCCGTGGCTATCCGTTCAAACTCGCGGGCGAGGCGATCCCGCTGCTCGCTCGGGTGCTCACCCTCATCGACGCGTTCTCGGCCATGGTGATGGATCGCCCCTATCACAAGGGCATGGACTCCGCTGCTGCGGTGGCCGAGCTGCAAAAGGGCGCGGCCACGCAATTCGATCCGGCGCTCGTCGAACGGTTCGCGCGCATGATCGTGTCGAGCGCAGCGCGCTAGGTCCCCTACCCCACCCTTGCCTAACGTCCCCGCGTGGACGTGCACTTCGCCATCACTGCGTTCGCCACGGCCTTCACCATCCTCGACCCTGTCGGGATGGTGCCGACGACGCTTGCGCTCACCGCCACGCTCACCCCCGCCGGGCGCCGCCACGTGGTCAACCGTTCCGTGCTCGTCGCCGCAGCGGTGATCGTGTTCATGGCGCTGGTCGGGCGATATCTCTTGCAGTACTTGGGGATCACGCTGCCGGCGTTCGCCATCGCAGGCGGTATCCTGCTCATGCTCATCGCGATCGACATGCTGTTCGCGCGGCCCTCACGCGCAAAACGCGATCCCGAAGCGGAGCTCGACACGGCCGACAGCGAGGGGGTTGCGGTCTTTCCGCTCGCCATACCGATGATCTCCGGCCCCGGCACGATCGCCACGGTGCTGCTGCTCGTCAATCTCGCCGACGGCCATCGCGAACGCGTCGCCATCCTCTACGTCGCCTATGGTGTCGGCTTGCTCGTCACCTGGATATGCATGCGCGGCGCGGATCTCGTCTTACACGTCTTGGGAAAGACGGGCGTCAACGTGCTGACGCGCTTGCTCGGCATCATCCTGGCGGCGCTCGCGGTGCAGTTCATGATCAACGGCCTCAAGGGCGCCGGCTTCGGCCACGCCTAACGCCATGGAGCTGGCGGAAAAGACGTGCATCCCTTGCCGTGGCGGCGTGCCTGGGCTGGCACAGGAAGCCTGCGACGCGCTGTTGACGCAGTTGCAAGGTTGGCAGTTGGTGGAACATCACCACCTGCGCAAAGAGTATCGCTTCGCCGACTTCCGCCAGGCGTTAGCGTTCGTGGACCGTGTCGGCGCCCTCGCCGAAGAACAGCGCCACCACCCCGACGTGCACCTCAGTTACGGCAAGGTGGTGGTCGAGATCTGGACGCACAAGATCGACGGCTTGACCGAGAGCGACTTCATCCTCGCCGCGAAATGCGATCGGGTGCTGTAGACCTCACATCGGTATGACGGGCGCGTAGCGCGGCACGAGGCTCGGGTAGACGTAGGGCGTCGGCGCAGCGGTCGTACCGGACGCGGGGTTGTTGTCCGGCTGGCTTTGCGGCTGCGCGGCGGGTGCCGGAGCCGAAGGGTTGCTCAGCGATCCGCCGGGGACCCCGCACACGCTCACGAGCGATAGGCGCGCATCCCGGTTGGGAGCGGAACCGGCCGGACGTACGTACGAGGCGATGTAGCCGTTGCCTTGCCACTGCGCCATCACTTGTTCGTGTATCCACTCGCGCCCGCCGGCGCTAGACGTCCAGACCAGATACCGCGCTTCGTGCCGCCCGCACACATGGTAGGGCAGGTTGTCGTACAAGTGCAGGCTCGGGTAGAGCGCGTGGGATTTGCGCAGTTGGCGCGCGACCAGGTCGCTCAGATCGGCCGTCATCGTAGTGTTAAGATTGACCGCCTCGCGCACCGCGGGGTTGACCCACAGGCCCGCATAACCTGCCGGCGGGCGCTGGGCGCGCCAGCCGTTGGGGGGTGAAAAACCGTAACCGTCCGCCTGGACGAGGATGCTGCTTGCGACGACGAGCGCGAGGCCCACGATCGCTGCCGCGAGGATGAGGAGACGACGTCGGGTCATTGGAGCTCACCATTCTTTCCGGCGCGGGAGACGACGGCGTCAACGCCCGCTGCATGCCTTGCTCTTGGAGTATCGGCCGACCGCCTCCTCGGCTTACCGGCGGTCGGTGCGGACGGCGCGCACGGCCACCGCGCTGAGCGCGATGAACAGATAGCCCAGTGTCGACACCGTGATGGGCGTGCGCACACCGTAGTGGTCGGCCAAGTAGCCGCCGATCAACGTCCCGGGCACGACGCCGAACAACGCGATGAGGCGGACCGCGCCGAAGACGCGCCCGATCTTTTCGAGCGGCACGACGCGCATGCGCCAGCTGATGATCTGCGTGGTCTCGAACGCGGCACCGCCGGATGCGAGCGAGAAGAACAGCGTCGCGACCCAGATGTGGTGCGCGAACATCACCGGCACGAAGATGAGCCCGTCGATGATGTACGCGATGCACAGCGCCGCGCCGAACGGCCAGTGGTTCGCGTACTTGCCCGCCAAAAGCGACCCCACGCCGGCGCCCAGCGCGTTGACCCCGAGCGTGAGTCCCACCTGTGCGTCGTTAGCGCCGAGCGCGATCTTATAGAACGGGATATACACCGCCATCGCCATCATGCCGAACAGATTGAGGAACAGCGACAGCCAGGTGATCGTGCGCATCGCCGCATCCGCGGTGAGGAACGAAAAGCCCTGCGCGATGTCAGCAGCGACTTCGCGTACTGACGTGACTTTGGAGGGTCGCTCGGGGCCGAGACTGGGGATGCGTGCGATCGCGATGAGCGACGTGAGGTAGGTGAACGCGTTGACCGCGAGCGCCGGCACGGCACCGTAGAGCGTGAACAACGCGCCGCCCAGCGGCGGTGCGATGAGGTTAGCGCCCTGTTCGGCTGCGATGAGCGCTCCATTCGCGGGCGCCGACGCTTGGCGACCGAGCAGAAAGGGGATGCTCGACGATTGTCCGCCCAAGAAGACGGCTGCGCTGACCGAGATCACGACGATGCCCGCATAGATGAGCGGCAAGCTCAAGAACCCGCGCAGTCCGGCGACCACGAAAAGCGCGAGCACGATGAAGCGCACGAAATCGCAGGCGATGAGCAGGCGGCGGCGATCCAAACGATCAGCGAGTGATCCGCCGATCAAGCCCGCGACGGCGAACGGGAGGAACTGCAACGCATAGGTCACACCCAGGGTCAGCGCCGATCCGGTGAGTTTGAACACGAGCAGCGGCAGCGCAAGGCTGCGCAACCCATCGCCGATGTAGCTGAGGGCTTGGCCCGCGTAGAACAGACGGAAACCGCGGCTGCTGAAGATGCCGAACGGTTGCGCCGGCGCTGTTGTGTCCAAAACAGACCGCATTTTAGCGGCGCCATATGACGAACCTTTCCTGAGACGTGTGAGCCGGGCGGCCGATCGTGACGTATTCTGAACAAGAAACGTGCAACGCTCGCTCAGGAGTCAGCATCATGCTTACGAGATTTCGCATCCGTCCCATCGTCGTGGCGATCGCCGGCGGCATCGTCCTCAGCTTCGCGGCTTTCTCCGGGCTGGCGGCGCTGCGCCACACAGCCGCTGGCAGCGGTGACGTGATCTCTCAGCCTGCCATGGTGCAACGCATGCAAGAAACGCCCATGGCGATGCCGCTGGCGGTGCGGACGCTCGCCAAGGTGAGCAGGGTGAATGAGAGCGCGAACAGCACACCCGCGGGCGCGCCATTACCGATCGTGCACCCGCCGGCGCAACCCTCGCAGCTGATTCGCACGAGCACGCTTGGCATGGAGGTCAAGGACGTGAGCCGCGCGGTGCACGTCGCCACCGGCATCGTCGCCGGAGAGCTGGGCGACGTCGTCAACCTCGATTACCGTGCCGCGGGCGCCACCGAGACGCCGAAAACCGCCACCCTCGAGGTGCGCGTGCCGCAATACCGTTTCCAC